>CALVLO010000142.1 GCA_944338265.1 uncultured Clostridia bacterium | reverse complement strand
ATGCGCACGGCGTCCACGTTTTCCTGCACGTCGAGGTTGATGGCGGAATAGCCTTCGCGGATGGCGGCAAAGAGTTTGCGCGCCTTTTTCAGATAGCTGATGAGCGCAATGACGATGAAGGGCGTCATCACGAGCGGGAGAATGAGGAGGTAGGTATCGAGCGACGCCAAAAGCACGATGGCGAGCGCAATGGAGAGGACGGAATCGTAAATATTCATGAAGATGCGCGAATACATCTCTTTGAAGATGATGGTATCGCGGTTCATCGTCGTTAACAGTTCGCCCATGTTGTAGCGGGCAATGGTCTCGCCGTCGAGTTCCAAGAGTTTGGCGTATGTCTCCTCGCGCAAAACGCACTCCATCCGCAGCCCGCACCATTGGAAGGTGACGTTCTTGCAGTACAAGAAGACGAGGCGCACCAAAAGAACGCCCGCGAAGATGAGCGCGAGGTTGCCGAAGAGCTCCCAGCTCTGCGGCGCGCCGAGCCTGCCCGAATACAAAAAGTCCAAGAGCCCGGAAGCGGGCGGCGAAGCGGGATCGTATGCGATGATATAGTCTAAAAGTCCCGCCGAGAGCAACGGGATGGCGAGATCGCACACGATGGCAATAAGGCTGAACAGCTTGGAAAGCAGCGACAGCGGGACGAACTTTTTCCAGTATCGGAATCCGAAGCGGAACGTATCCATAAGACCCCAATTTTGTAAGTTTTCAAAATCCGATTGATTATATCACCTTTTTTTGCGGATGACAACAATTCGCGCCAAACTTTTTCAAAAAAATTTTGCGGCGAAGGTAAAAAAACAGGCGCGGGAAATTTCCCGCGCCGCAGCGTGCATCAAGTGAGCACAAAGGTCACCGCAAAGATGGCGCCGATCACCCATGTGGGGAGGGAGATCTTTTTCACCTGCCCCGTACAGAGCATCACGATGATAAAGGTGAGGATGCCCATCCCGATGCCCTTGGAGATGGAATTGCCGAGGAGCATCACGATAAAGGTCATAAACGCCACAAGCGCATCGGCGGGATCGCTCCACTTGATCTTGCAGACGGAATCCATCATCAGAACGCCCACCCAGATGAGCACGGAAGCCGTGGCGCAGCGGGGAATGAGCTGCGCGACCGGACTCAAAAACATGGCAACGAGGAAGCAGAGCCCCGTTACAAAGGCGGCAAAGCCCGTTTTGCCGCCCGCCGCGACGCCCGAGGCGGATTCCGAAAAGGTCGTCACCGTCGAAGTCCCCGCGACCGCGCCCGCGCAGGTGGCGAGCGCATCTGCAAGCATCATCTTCTCCATGTGCAGGGGCGTGCCGTTCTCATCGAGCAAATTGCCCTTGGCGCATGCGCCGTACAGCGTGCCGATGGTATCGAACATATCGATCATGCACAGCGAGAGCGCGGAGGTGATGAGCACGATGGCGAGCGTGCCGCCGTTGTTGCCCTCTACGGCGAGGTAATGCGAGAAGTCAAATCCCTCGTAAAAAACCGCACCTGCGGCGTCCTTCCCCCACGCGGCGAATGCGCCGAAGGGATCGGAAAAGGATATGGCGCCGAACATCTGACGCGCGGCTTCCGAGCCCGCCCCCGCGGCGATGCCCGCAAACGCATAGTAGAGCGCGGCGGAGCCGACCAGCCCCCAAAGGATGGCGCCCTTGACGTTCTTTTTGGAGAGGACGGCAATGGCGATCACGCCGACAAGCGCCACAAGCGCGGGCGCCATGCCGCCCACGACGCCGTTTTCATACGAGAAGAAGGGCGTATCGCCGAGTACGTTGAAGGAGACGAACGCGGTGAGCGTGTTCTCGTTATGGATGATCGCCCCCGCCTGCTGCAAGCCGATAAAGGCGATGAACAGCCCGATGCCCACGGGAATGGCGTGCCGCACGCCGACGGGGATCGCCTCGAAAATCTTGCGCCGCAGCCCCGTGAGGGTGAGGAGGAGGAAGATGACGCCGTCGAGCAAGGTAAATACCATGCAATTGGCGTAAGTGAGCCCCGTCCCGCTCAGAATGAGCGTATAGACGATAAAGGCGTTGATGCCCATCCCCGAAGCCTGCGCGAGCGGCATCCGCGCCAAGAACGCCATAAGCATGGTGCCCACGACCGCCCCGAGCGCCGTTGCGATATACGCCGCGCCGTAGGGATCGGCGCTATCTGTGATGACGGCGGAGAACATGCCTGCGTTCACCATCAGGATGTACACCATTGCCATAAAGGACGTGAGCCCCGCCATCACCTCGATGCGGAAGGTGGAACCGCTCTTTGAAATGCCGAACCACCCGTCTACCTTCTCCAAAAAGCCCTTTTTGGGCGCACCCGAGGGCGGCGCGCCGTCGGCGTTTGGCTGCTCTGCCTCTGTTTGAAGCGCGGAGAGCGCCTGCCCTTCTGCCTGCTCTGTTTGCGTCGTCGTGTCTTCCATGCGACCTCTCCGTTTTTCTTCCCGCCGAGGGCGGGAGTTTTCCTGCGCCTATCATACCATATCCGCGCGCAAAACACAAGCGCGCGCATCCCCCCCGATTTCAACCTTGCAAAAAAAGTTTACACTGCTTTTTGCGGGCGCGAAAAACTTTCGGGCGGCATTTTTGCTTGCTTTTTTTGCGCAGGTATGGTATGCTGAATGCGCTGTGATAGGTGGGGAGTTAGCGGTGCCCTGTATCTGCAATCCGCTATAGCAGAGCCGAACGCT
>CALVLO010000141.1 GCA_944338265.1 uncultured Clostridia bacterium | reverse complement strand
GAGCCACGACATCTCCGAGACGAGCATCACCAAAAATGCCTCGTCGCTCGTGGCGATGAACACGGCGAGCAGCGTACCGAGCGTGACGTGGCGGCGTTCGTACAGCTTGGCTGCCATCACCGAAAAGCCGCACATGGGGATGAGCCCCGTCGCCCCGCCGACGAGCGGCGCGCACCTGCCCGTGAGCGCGCCGTTCGCCCGCCCCACCTTGGTGTTGTGCTCCATGAGCTCGATGAGGATATAGAGCAAAAATAAAAAAGGAAAGAGCTTGAGCGTATCCAAAAGCGCATCTACGATCACGTCCCACCACATAAGAAAGCTCTCTCCTTTTTTGCAAGTCGTTTCATCATACGCTTTTTTTCGGCGTTTGTCAACGATTTCGGCATGCGCGGGCAAGAAATGTGCCCGCCGCGGCGCAAGCTGCATGCAATTGCAGCGCATCCCCCCTGTCGCCTGCGGCGACATCCCCACTTAAAACAAGTGTTAAGGGGGGCAAAAAGTCCGCTGCGAAAAGGCAGCGGACTTTTTGCAAAATTCAGACGATCAGTCCTCTTTCTTCGGTTTTGCGGCAGGCGCCTTCTTGGCGGCGGGCTTTTTCGCCGCGGGCTTCTTTGCCGCAGGTTTCTTTGCGGGTGCGGGCTCGGCTGCGGGCGCCTCGGCAGGAGCTTCGGCGGGCGCCTCTGCGGCGACCGTCTCCACGGGGGCCTCCACGGGAGCCTCGACGGGTGCGGCTGCGGGCACTTCGACGGGTGCAGCAACTTCCGCAACAGGTGCGGGCTCAGCCGGAGCGACCGTCTCCACAGGCGCCTCCACGGGAGCCTCTACGGGCACTTCCGCGGGCGCTTCGACGGGTGCGGCAGAAGCCCCGGCAGCCGCAGCCTTCTTCTTGCGCTGCGCTTCTATTCTGGCATCATGCCTTGCCTGCTTCTTCATCTCCTTGGTGACGACGCGCGCCTTATCGATCATCGCCTGCATCTCCTGCGGTGTAGGAGGCACGAACGCCGCGCCCTCCGCATTTTCGGGGATGACGTCGTAGTGCTCATCGCGCTCGAGCATCGTCGCTTCGGTGACGTCATCGAAGAGGTGGATATGCTTCGCGTCGAACGCAAGCTCCACGATCTCGCCGAGGTTGACCGTCGCGCGGGAGGAGATCTTTGCGATCATCTGCGCGGCATTGTCGACGATGGTATTCTTATCGCTCTGGTAGTCGAGATCGCAGTAGATCTGCGTCTCGGCGCCGAGTTTTTCGATGACGTCGATGCGGGCTTTGACGATGGTATCGGGCGAGTTGGAGATAAAGAGATCGTCCTCATGAATATCTTCGGGACGGACGCCGAGCGTTACTTCCTTGCCCGTGTTCTTGTACTCATCGAGGTTTTTGATCTTGGAGACCATCGCCTTGGGCAGGAGGATCTTGTTCCCGCCGATGAAATTGACGTAAACTTTGCCGTTCTCTTCGGTGATGGTGGACTTCTTGAAGAAGTTCATCTGCGGCGTGCCGATGAAGCCCGCAACGAAGAGGTTGATGGGATAATCGTAGAGGTTCTGCGGGGTATCCACCTGCTGCATGAAGCCATCCTTCATGACGACGATGCGGGTACCCATCGTCATCGCCTCGATCTGATCGTGCGTGACGTAGATGAACGTCGTCGCGAGGCGGACGTGGAGCTTGGAAATCTCCGTTCTCATCTGCGCGCGGAGCTTTGCATCGAGGTTGGAGAGAGGCTCGTCCAAAAGGAAGACCTTGGGCTCGCGGACGATGGTTCTGCCGAGCGCAACGCGCTGGCGCTGACCGCCCGAAAGCGCCTTGGGCTTACGCGAAAGGTAATCGGTGATGCCGAGAATCTCGGCTGCCGCCTTGACTTTTTTGTCGATTTCATCTTTGGGCACTTTGCGCAGTTTGAGACCGAATGCCATGTTATCGTACACAGACATGTGCGGATAGAGCGCGTAGTTCTGGAAGACCATGGCGATATCTCTATCCTTGGGCACAACGTCGTTGACGAGCTTGCCATCGATATACAGCTCGCCCGAAGAAATCTCTTCGAGACCTGCGATCATGCGCAGCGTTGTCGATTTACCGCAGCCGGAAGGACCGACGAAGACGATAAATTCCTTATCCCGAATGTCGAGGCAGAAGTTGAAGACTGCCTGATTGCCGCCAGGATAGATCTTGTTGATGCCTTTGAGCAAAAGACCGGACATATTTTCTCTCCTTATCAGAAAAACGTTTTATACGAATATTTTACTATAATTTCCGCATTTCTGCAATAGGCAAACCCCACAAAATCGCATCAAGATATTATATAATTTGCCCAAAATTTTAGGCGGGAATGCGCTGCCCGATTTTTGCAATGGCAAAGCAGCGCAGCACAAAAACTGCGGCGTTCTCTTTGGTGGCTTCGACGGGAAGGACATATCCCCCCTGCCCTTCGGGCTTCCCCCCTTAAAACAAGTGTTAAGGGGGGCTCAGGCAAGGCGTCCGCCCCACCGCTTGTCTCCCTCTGCAGGGAGGCGACGAGTGATCGCGAGATCGAGGGAGTTGCATCTTAACGCATCTCTACACTTGAACGGCGTCTGCTTCCGACCCCCTTAACGCACAAACGCCGCTTATAGTAATTCATGCCCCCGCCGCTATCGCGGCGGGGATAAAGCGGATGAGGGGGAACCTTTCCCAACTCCCACCGCCCCTGCGGGGCACCTCCCTCAAAGAGGGAGGCGAGCATTTTGCCGAGGATCGCCGTTCACTTGGGCGTGAGCGGCGCATAAGCATAGTGCGATAGAGAAAGCGCCCCATGCCGTCCCCTTGGGGGGAAGGTGCTT
>CALVLO010000140.1 GCA_944338265.1 uncultured Clostridia bacterium | reverse complement strand
CAACACCCTGCCCGCCGAGGCGCTGCGCGCCCGCATCGGCGTCGTGCCGCAAAAGGCGGCGCTCTTTGCGGGCACCATCCGCTCCAACCTGCTTTGGGGAAAGAAGGATGCCTCCGAAGAGGAGCTCCTGCGCGCCGTGCGCATCGCACAGGCGTCGGATGTGGTCGCCGCCAAGGGCGGGCTGGATGGCGAGATCGCGCAGGAGGGGCGCAACCTCTCGGGCGGGCAGCGCCAGCGCCTCACCATCGCCCGCGCCCTCGTGCGCATGCCCGAGCTGCTCATTTTGGACGATAGCTCCTCCGCGCTCGACTATGCGACGGATGCCCGCCTGCGCGCCGCGCTCAAAGAACTCGAATGCACCGTCGTGATCGTCTCGCAGCGCATCGCCTCGGTGCGGCATGCCGATAAGATCGTCGTCTTAGACGAGGGGAACGTGGCGGGCATCGGCTCGCACGAAGAGCTCCTTCGCACCTGCAGGGTGTACCGCGAGATCTCCGCCTCGCAGGAGCGGGAGGCACAAGCATGACGCGCGCCGCAGCCTTCCGCGGGATCCTCCGCTATCTCCGTCCGCAAATGCCCCTCGTGGCGCTCTCCCTTGTGTGCGCCGCCGTCTCCGCGCTCGCCCAGCTCGCCGTGCCCTTCTTCGTGGGGCAGGCGATCGATTGCATCGTCGGCGCAGGGGAGATCGACTACGCCCGCATCTACCGCCTCTTCATCGTCATCGGCGCGTGTATCGCCGCCGCTGCCGCCGCGCAGTATGCGATGAGCCTCATCAACAACCGCATCGTCTACCGCCTGCTTTCCCGCGTGCGGCAGGATGCCTTTTCCAAATTGCAGCGCCTTCCCTTCCGCTATCTCGATGCGCACGCCTACGGCGAGACGGGCGGCATCGTCCTTGCCGATGCCGAACAGTTCTCGGACGGACTGCTTTTAGGGCTGACGCAGCTGTTTACGGGCATCGTCACCATCCTCGGCGTGCTCGTCATCCTCTTTTTGCTGCGGTGGGAGATCGCGCTCATCGTGCTCTGCGTCACGCCCGTCTCCCTCTTCACGGCGCGCTTCATCTCCTCGCGCACCTATAAAACGTTCAAACGGCAGGCGGAGGTGCGCGCCGAGCAGACGGCGTTTATCGACGAGGCGATCGGCAACCTCAAAGTCGTCAAGGCATACTCGCACGAGGCGGAAAACGCCGCCGTCTTCCACGAACAGAACGAGCGCTTCCGCAAGTGCGCGCTGCGCGCCGTGTTCTTCTCTTCCACCACCAATCCCACCACCCGCTTCATCAACGCCCTCATCTATGCGGGCGTGGCGCTCGCGGGGGCGCTGCTCGTCATCTCTTCGGAGGCGTTCAGCGTGGGGCTTTTAACGAGCTGCCTCGCCTACGTCAACCAATACACCAAGCCCTTCAACGAGATCACGGAGGTGCTCGCCGAGTTCCAGAACGCCATCGCCTGCGCGGGGCGCCTCTTCACGCTCATCGGCGAAGAGGAAGAGCCCGCAGACGATGCGCTGCCCGACCTCGGACATGCCGCGGGGGAAGTCGCTCTCCAAGCCGTCGATTTCTCGTATAAGAAGGATGTAGAGCTCATCAAGGGGCTGTCCGTCTCCGTCCCCGCGGGGCGGCGGGTCGCCATTGTGGGACCCACGGGCTGCGGCAAAACAACGCTCATCAACCTTTTGATGCGCTTTTACGATGTCGATGGCGGCTGCGTCTCGGTCGACGGGAAGGATGTCCGCACCGTCACCCGCCGTTCGCTGCGCAAAAACTACGGCATGGTGCTGCAGGAAACGTGGCTCAAACGCGCCACCGTGCGCGAAAATCTTTGCATGGGCAACCCGGACTGCACGGAGGAGGAGATGATCCGCGCCGCCGAAGAGGCGCATGCCGATGGCTTCATCCGCCGCCTGCCGCAGGGCTACGATACCGTCATCGGCGCGGCGGGCTCCCTCTCGGAGGGGCAGCGCCAGCTCTTGTGCATCGCGCGGGTCATGCTCTGCCGCCCGCCCATGCTCATTTTGGATGAAGCCACGAGCAATATCGATACGCGCACCGAGCGCCTCGTGCAGGATGCCTTCGCGCGCCTGATGGAGGGGCGGACGTGCTTCATCGTCGCGCACCGTCTCTCCACGGTCAAGAATGCCGATCTCATCCTCGTCATGAACGCGGGTCACATCGTCGAACAGGGCACGCATGCAGAGCTGCTCGCCAAAAACGGCTTCTATGCCGAACTCTACCGCGCCCAATTCTGACCCCGCCCCCAATGCCCCCCTTAACGCCAAAGCAGTGCCCCCCTTAACACTTGTTTTAAGGGGGGAAGCCCGTAGGGCAGGGGGGATCTCCTACCCTTGCCTTCCCCCTCGGGGGAAGGGGGACCGCTTGCGGTGGATGAGGGGCTCTCCCCTTGCCTCCCTCCTTATCGCAAGAGCTACCAACCCCTTGCCTCCCTCCCTGAGTGAGGCACCCCGTAGGGGCGGTGGGAGTTGTCCTCTCTCTGTCCCCCTTAACACTTGTTTTAAGGGGGGAAAGCCGCCGCCTCCGCGGCGGCAGGGGGGATTTCCCCTTGCCTTCCCCCTTGGGGGAAGGGGGACCGCTCGCGGTGGATGAGGGGCTCTCCTTGCCTCCCCTGTGTAAGGGGAGGTGGATTGCCGTAGGCAAGACGGAGGGGTTGTTATACCCATCTTCCGCTCCCCATTCTTGGCTCCCTCGTTGAGGGGTGAGCGGCGCGTCATGCGCATCAGCGCAGTGCGCTGTGCGCGCGCCGCGAACTAAGAAATCGCCATTTTAGCGGCAATTTAGTGTCCGACACGAGGAGAAAGTCTTGCTTGCAATAGAATTT
>CALVLO010000139.1 GCA_944338265.1 uncultured Clostridia bacterium | reverse complement strand
ACGCGCCGCTCACCCCTCAACGAGGGAGGCAAGGGGTTGAGACTTGCCCCTCATCCACCGCAAGCGGTCCCCCTTCCCCCTCGGGGGAAGGCAAAGAGATCCCCCCTTAGTCCCCCCTTAAAACAAGTGTTAAGGGGGGCACAACAACACTCCTACGCCGTGCGGGTAGCGCCTCCCGCGGAGAGGGGCAGAACAACAAATGCGCCCGCGGCGGAAGCCGCGGGCGCATTTGTTGTTCTGTTGTTTTTGTTGTGTTTCTGCTGTTTGTTACACTTCTGCTCTTTGCTGCATTTCTGCCTTGTGTGGCACATTGCCGTTTGTTACATTTCTGCCCTTTGCTGCATTCTGCTGTCTGTTATACTTTTGCTTTTTATTGCATTCTGCCATGCGCGGAAGGGAATTGTTCATCGTCCGATTCGGGTGAGGCGGGCGGTGCCGCGCAGCAGGGGATCGGGCGTATCGAGAATTATTTTCCGTCCGATTTGAGTGAGGCAGGCGGGTTGCTTCGCCGCTGCGGTAAAGCAGGATGAACTTATTCGCCATCCGATTTGGGGGAGGTGGGCGGGTTGCTTCGTCGCTGCGGTAAAGCAGGATAAAATTATTCGCCGTCTGATTCGGGTGAGGTGGGCGGGGTTTCTTCGGGTGCACCCTCGGACATGGTGCCCTCCTCTTCCGTCTCGGGCTCGGCGCCTTCGGCTAGTTCTTCGGGCGAGAGGTCGGCAGCCGTCTCTTCCGGGGCTTCGACTTCCGCTTCCTCGTCCTTCTCTGTAATGGCGACGGTGGCGACGACGCCATCGCGCACGTTCATGAGCCGCACGCCGCGTGTGTTGCGCCCGATCTCGGAGATGCTCTCCGCGTGCATGCGGATGACGATGCCCGCAGACGTGACGAGCATGACGTCATCTTCATCGGAGACGAGCTTCATGTTGACGAGCGCGCCCGTCTTCTCGTTGAACACGCCCGCCTTGATGCCCTTGCCGCCACGCGTCTGCATGCGGTAATCGGCGAGGTCGGTGCGCTTGCCGTAGCCGTTCTCGGAGACGGTGAGGATCTCGTAGCCTTCTTTGAGCACGAGCATATCGACGACGGCGTCGCCCGCGGCGAGGTTGATGGCACGCACGCCCATCGTATCCCGCCCCATGGGGCGGACGTTCTCTTCGGAGAAGCGGATGCACTTGCCGGAGCGGGAGGCGACGACGATCTCTTCCTGCCCCGCCGCATATTTGACGGAGATGAGCTCATCGCCCTCGGCGATCTTGATGGCGATCTTGCCGCTGCGCATGATGCGGTCGAACTCGCTCGTGGCGGTCTTTTTGATGAGTCCCTTCTTGGTCGCCATGACGAGATAGCCTTCCTTCTTTTCCGAGACGGGCAGGAGGGCGGCGATCTTTTCGCCCGCGTTGAGCTGCACGATATTGACGATGGCGCGGCCGCGCGCGGTGCGGTTGGCTTCGGGGATATGGTAGCCCTTGATGGAGTACACCTTGCCGAAGTTGGAGAAGAGCAGGATGTTATCGTGCGTAGAGCAGACGAACATCTGCTCGACGAAGTCATCCTCCTTGGGGCGGTGCCCCGTGATGCCCACGCCGCCGCGGTTCTGCGCGCGGTATTCGGCGACGGGGAAGCGCTTGACGTAGCCCGAATGCGTCATGGAGATGACGACGTCCTCTACGTCGATGAGGTCTTCATCCTCGATCTCGCCGTAATCGACGCTGATCTCCGTCTTGCGTTCGGAGGGGTATTTTGCCTTGATGGCGAGCAGATCTGCCTTGATGATCTCCAAAACGCGCCACTCGTTGGCGAGGATATCTTTGAGATCTGCGATGGTGGCGCGGAGTGCCTCGAGCTCCTCTTTGAGCTTTTCCACCTCGAGCGAGGTGAGCCGTTGGAGGCGCATCTCCAAGATAGCGTTTGCCTGACGGTCCGAGAGCTCGAACGCTGCCATCAGGCGCTCTGCCGCCGCGTTCTTATCCGGCGACTCTTTGATGATCTTGATGACCTCGTCGATATGGGCGAGCGCCAAGACGAGCCCTTCGACGATGTGCGCGCGCTCCTCTGTGCGGGCGAGATCGAACCTGGTGCGGCGGACGATGACTTCCTTCTGATGATCGAGATAGTGCACCAAGATCTCGCGAAGGTTCAAAACTTTGGGCTCGGTGCCGTTTTCGACGAGCGCGAGCAAAATGATGCCGTCCGAGACCTGCAAGTTGGTGTGCTTGTAGAGGGAGTTGAGGACGACCTGCGGGTTGGCATCCTTCTTGCATTCGATGACGACGCGCATGCCGTCCCGCCCCGACTCTTCGCGGATATCCGAAATGCCTTCGAGCCGCTTATCGCGCACCATGTTGGCGATCGTTTCGATGAGCTGGGCCTTGTTGACCTGATAGGGAATTTCGGTGACGACGATGCGGCTTCTTAAATTGCCGCCCGTGCCGTGCTCCTCGATCTCGCACTTGGAGCGGATGACGATGTTTCCCTGCCCCGTGCGGTACGCCTTGCGAATCCCGCTGCGCCCCATGATGATGCCGCCCGTGGGGAAGTCGGGCGCGGGGATATAGTTCATGAGCTCATCGACGGTGATCTCGGGATTTTCGATGAGCGCGACCGTGCCGTCGATGACCTCGGCGAGGTTATGGGGCGGGATATTCGTCGCCATGCCGACGGCGATACCGTCCGAGCCGTTGACGAGCAGGTTGGGGAAACGCGCCGTGAGCACGGCGGGTTCCATCTCGTTGCCGTCGAAGTTGGGGAAGAAATCCACCGTCTCCTTGTCGAGGTCGCGCAGCATTTCCGCGGCGAGCTTGGAAAGGCGCGCCTCGGTATAACGCATTGCCGCGGGGGGATCGCCGTCCACCGAGCCGAAGTTGCCGTGACCATCGACGAGCGGGAAGTTGATGGAGAAATCCTGCGCCAGACGCACGAGCGCGTCGTACACCGAACTGTCGCCGTGCGG
>CALVLO010000138.1 GCA_944338265.1 uncultured Clostridia bacterium | reverse complement strand
TCGACTTCTGCACGGCGCGGAGAGGGGAGACCATCGAATATGTCCGCCGCCGCTATCATCCCGAAAACGTGGCGCAGATCGTCACCTTTGGTACGCTCGCCTCGCGCGCCGTCATCAAGGACGTGGGGCGTGTGATGAGCGTTCCCTATTCGGATACAGACCGCGTCACAAAGCTCATGGACGGCAAATCCACCATCCGCGAGCTGCTGGGGCTGAACATTGAAAAGTGCCGCAAAAAGGTCGCCGAGACGGAGAACGACCCCGATGCGCACGACGAGGCGGTGAAGAAGCTCGCCGATCAGGAGGGCAAGCGCAACACCGAATTTATCGAGATCTATCAATCGGACGAGCAGTTGAAGCGCGTCATCGATATGGGGCTCAAGCTCGAGGGCATGCCGCGCAATACTTCCATGCACGCGGCGGGCGTCGTCATCTGCCGTAAAAAGATCGCCGATAACGTTCCGCTCTCGCGCAACGGGGAGGACGTCACTACCCAATTCGATATGAAGGAAGTGGAATCCATCGGCATGCTCAAGATGGACTTTTTGGCGCTCACTACCCTCACCGATATCAAAAAGACGCTCGATTATATCAAAGAAGATACGGGAAAGGAAATCGAATTCGGGCAGGAGTGCAACGATCAGGGCGCCTATCAGCTCATTTCCGAAGGGGATACCGATGCGGTGTTCCAGCTGGAACAAGGCGGCATGAAGCGCTTTATGAAGCAGCTTCAGCCCAACTGCCTCGAAGATCTCATCGCGGGCATTTCGCTCTACCGCCCGGGGCCCATGGACTTTATCCCCACCTACCTCAAAAACAGGTCGGACCCCGCGAATATCGCCTATTTGACGCCGCAGCTCATTCCCATTCTCGAAAAGACGTATGGCGTTATCATCTACCAAGAGCAGGTCATGCAGATCTTCCAAAACCTTGCGGGCTACTCGCTCGGGCAGGCAGACCTCGTGCGGCGCGCCATGGCAAAAAAGCACCGCTCCGAGCTGATGGCGCAAAAGGATAAGTTCATCTACGGCGAACTCGATAAGGGCGGCAACATTGCGGGCTGCATCTCGCGCGGGATCCCGCCCGAGGTGAGCGGCGAGCTGTTTGCGCAGATGGAGAGCTTTGCCTCCTACGCCTTCAACAAGTCGCACGCGGCGGCGTATGCCGTTGTCACATACCAGACGGCGTACCTTAAAAAGTACTACCCGAAGGAGTTTTTGGCGGGCGTTCTCAACAACCGCATCGATAAGATCGATGAGATCGCCAAGTACGTCGTCTACATGAAGGAGAAGAACATTGCCGTCTACCCGCCCGACGTCAACGCCTCCAAGGCGTACTTCTCGGTGCAGGGGAAGGGGCTGCGCTTCGGGCTGTGCGCGCTGCGCGGCGTGGGCATCGGCGCGATGGAGAAGGTCATCGAAGAGCGCGAGCAAAACGGCGCCTTCAAGGATTTTTCCGATTTCATCATGCGCTGCATCAAGTTCATCAACAAGAAGATGGTGGAGAGCCTCATCTTCGGCGGCGCATTCGACTCGATGGGCGGAAAGCGCGCCCAATACCATGCGGTGTACGAAGATCTCATGCGCCGCATCGCCGCCATCGATAAGCAAAAATCGAGCGCGCAAATGTCTCTCTTCGGCGACATCATCGCGGAGGAAGCGCCCAAGGTGCAGCTGCCCGCGATCGGGGAATGGAGCACTTCCGATCTGCTCTCCAAAGAAAAGTCGGTACTCGGGGTGTATGTCAGTGGGCATCCGTTCGGCGCATATGCCGCGCATTTTTCCGATTGCAACTTCCACACGGGTCTGCTTGCGGATTTCGAAGAGGACGAGGAGACGGGGGACAGGACATACCATCAGATCAAAGCGGGCGATCAGGTGACGATGGGGGGCATCGTCGCGGGCGTCAAAAAGATCAACACCCGCGCGGGCGCCATTATGGCGTTCGTCACCGTCGAAGATCTCTACGGCAGCGTGGAGTGCATCGCCTTCCCCCGCGTGTACGAGCGCATCAAGCCCGCCTTAAAGCAGGACGGCGTCGTGCGGCTCTCGGGCAAGATCGATATCCCGAGCGATAAACTGCCGAGCATCATTATCGATAAGCTGGATGCGTTCATCCCGCCCGAAGAGGCGCCCGCAGCCGCCTCCGAGGCGCCCGAGGCGCGCATGCAGGTGCTTTGGATAGATGCCCGCGCCCTCCCCGAAGAGGATTTTGAAGAGCTGATCGAGACGGTGGAGGCATACGACGGGACGGAGGCGCGCGCCAAAATTTTGCACGGCGGCAAGCGCTATGAATTTTCCGTCCGCCTCTCGCGGGCGCTGATGGCAGAACTGCGCACATTCCTGCCCGAAACGTGCATCAAATTGGCATAAAGCGCCCCTTGTTTGCCCACGCGTGCGGAATAAAAGGGATAGTTGCAAAATTTTCCTGAAAAAGTACGGCAAACCTCTTTCCTTTTGCGCGGGAATTTGGTATAATACCACGGAACGTGAATTTATCGAAAGACACATATGGAGGCACCAGATGAAACGCATCGGACTTTTGACGAGCGGCGGCGACGCACCCGGGATGAACGCGGCGATCCGCGCGGTCGTGCGGACGGCAATTTATTTCGGCATGGAAGTTTACGGGATCGAGCGCGGGTATGCGGGACTCATCGAGGATAAGATGATGCCCATGGAGATGCGCTCCGTCTCCGATATCGTGCAGCGCGGCGGCACCAAGCTGAGAACGGCGCGCTGTCTTGAAATGCTCACGAAGGACGGGCAGAAGCAGGCGGTCTCCACGCTCGAGCGCCGCGGCATCGAGGGGCTCGTCGTCATCGGCGGCGACGGTTCTTTCCGTGGGGCGAAGTGCCTTACGGAGGATTTCGGCATCCCTACGATCGGCATCCCCGGCACCATCGATAACGACCTGGAATACACCGACTATACGCTCGGCTTTGATACGGCGGTGAATACCTGCCTCGAAGTCATCAACAAGCTCCGCGATACG
>CALVLO010000137.1 GCA_944338265.1 uncultured Clostridia bacterium | reverse complement strand
TCCTATATCACGCAGATGGGGGCGGCAGCCGTCTTTACGGAGGAGGGCGAGCGGCAGATCGCGGAAAACCTCGACTATTACCGCCGCAACGCGCATACCATCTCCGCGTGCTTGGATGCGCTCGGCATCTGGTATACGGGCGGCAAAAATTCGCCCTACATCTGGCTCAAATGCCCGAACGGCATGAAGAGCTGGGAGTTTTTCGACTATCTGCTGGAAAATGCGCAGGTCGTCGGCACGCCCGGGAGCGGCTTCGGCAAGAACGGCGAGGGCTTCTTCCGCCTGACGGCGTTCGGCACCGCGGAGAACACGCAGAAGGCGTGCGAGCGCATTACGGCGCTCTTAAAATAAGCCTCTTGATAAAGAGGGCTTTGGGAGAGGATCATGCTCAATACAAGGACAGCGGGCGTTTTGTGCCACATTGCTTCCCTTCCTGGGAAGTACGGCATCGGTTCGCTCGGCAAAGAGGCGTATCGCTTTGCGAAGCTTCTTGCAAAGAGCGGCGTAAAATATTGGCAGATCTTGCCTTTGGTACAGACGGGCTTCGGTGATTCGCCCTACAGCTCCGTCTCCTGCAATTCCGGAAATCCCTATTTCATCGATTTGGAACGCCTTGCCGCCGAGGGACTTTTGACGGCGGAGGAGCTGCGCGCGGCGCAGTATAAGAATGCCGAAATCGACTACGGCGCGCTCTATAACGAGCGATATATGACGCTTCGGAAGGCGTTTTCGCGCTTTAATTTTGACGGGACGGAGTTCCGCGCCTTTGTAAAGAGCGGCGTTGCGGAAGATTACGCGCTCTTTATGACGGCGAAGCAGGTGTACGGCGAGAACTTTTTGCAGTGGGATGCCCCGCTCAAATTCCGCGACGGCGACGCCCTCGAAAAGCTGCGCACCGATTTCCACGAGGAATATCTCTTTTGGAACTTTCTGCAATACGAGTTCCGCACGCAGTGGTTTGCGCTCAAGGCGTACTGCAACGGGCTCGGGCTCAAGATCATCGGCGACATTCCGCTGTATGTGGCGGCAGACAGCGCCGACGTGTGGGCGCATCCCACGCTCTTTAAGCTCGACCGCGAGCTCCGCCCCGTAAAGGTCGCGGGCGTCCCGCCCGATTATTTTTCCGAGACGGGGCAGCTTTGGGGCAATCCCATCTATGATTGGGCTGCGCACGAGAAGGAGGGCTTCCGTTGGTGGACGCAGCGCCTCGAGAGCGCATTCCTCCTTTACGACGTTGTGCGGATCGACCACTTCCGCGGCATCGACCGCTATTACGAGATCCCCGCGTTTGCAGAGACGGCGGTGAGCGGCACATGGTGCGAGGGTCCCAAGGAAAAGCTCTTTGCGGCTTGTTCGCACCGCGACGCCTTTATTGCGGAAGATCTCGGCGTGATCGATGAGGGCGTGCTTGCCCTGCGCGATAAGCTCGGCTTCCCCGGGATGAAGGTGCTGCTCTTCGCCTTCGACGGAAACGAGGAAAATCCCTTCCTGCCCGCGCATATCGGTGAGAACAGCGTCGCCTATACGGGCACGCACGATAACGATACCGTGGCGGGATATGCCTCGTCGCTTTCGGCGGAGGAGTTCCTTCTCTTCCGTTCCCGCGTTGCCGCGGTGCTCGAAGAGGAGGGGATCGCCGCCCGCCTCGGTGAGGACGGAAAGGGCTTTGCCGATGCGTTCGTACAGCTTGCGCTCGCCTCCCGCTCCCGTCTTGCCGTCATTCCTGTGCAGGATATTCTGGGACTGGACAACGAAGCCCGCATGAATTGCCCCGGGACGGACAGCGGAAACTGGCGGTTCCGTCTCAGCAGACTGCCGCGCGGCAGCGTTATGCGGAAATTCGGGAGAATGCTGAAAAAATACAAGAGGAGATAGGGCGATGGCAAAAGAAGAAAAGAAAGAGAAAAAGGGCTTCTGGAAAGAGTTCAAAGAATTCATCACGCGCGGCAACGTGATCGACATGGCAGTCGGCATCATCATCGGCGGTGCGTTCACGGCGATCGTCAATGCGCTGTGCAACAACATCTTGAAGCCCATTGTCAATTGGATCATCGCGCTCATTGCGGGCGGCGATTCCCTCTCGGATGTGTATACCTTCCTTAAAACGGCGTACACCACGGACGATGCGGGCAACAAGATCATCGATCTTGCCAACTCCATCTACATCGATTGGGGTACCTTCATCAATGCGATCATCAACTTCCTGCTCATTGCAATTGTGCTCTTCCTCATCATCAAAGCGCTGATGAAAGTGCAGCACATGCGCGATCAGGCGAAGGCAGCCATCGTTGCAGCGGAGGAGAAGCGCAAGGCGGAGAAAGCCGCAAAGGCAGCCGCTGCCGAGCAGGCGGAACCCGCCGAGGATGCGCCCGCAGCCGCCGAGGCAGCCGCCGCGGAGAAGGCAGAACCCGAAGCCAAAAAGGAATGAGAAGAAAAGCCCGCCCGAGCGGGCTTTTTTCGTGCCCAAAAGCGGGCGCGGCGGCATATACTGTTTTATGCGCGTTTGTTTTGTGACGGGGGGAAGTTTTTCTGCATTTGCAGAGGCGGCGACGGAGGCGGCGGAGCTCGTCGTGTGCGGGTTTCAGTCGCTCGGCGAAGTGAGTTACGAGCGCGAACTCAAGGGGGAGACGGGGTATTTTGAGGACGTCGCGCTCTGCTCCCGCGGAAAGAAGTGCACCGTTGTGGCGGGGTGCTTTACCGACGCCCGCGGGATACGGCGGAAGTCGGCTGTGGTGGCAGACCGCGGGCGCATTCTCGGCGTTTCGGATATGGTCAACCGCATCGACGGCGGCGAATACCGCGCGGGCGCGGGGGTGAAGATCTACGATACCGCCGCAGGCAAGCTCGGCATCGTTGTTGCGGAGGATGTGTACTTTCCGCGCATTGTGGAGACGCTCTCCGTCTGCGGTGCGGAGGCGGCGGTGTGCATCTTCGAGCAGTTCTCCGAATCGCTCGAGCCCGTTCTTGCGCGTGCGCAGGCGTTCATGTGCGGACTGC
>CALVLO010000136.1 GCA_944338265.1 uncultured Clostridia bacterium | reverse complement strand
GCGATCCGCCGCGCGCTCATCCGCGCCGCAAAAGGCATCATCGAAGTGAGCACGGAGGGGACGGAGGCGCGCGAAGCCGTCTCGTATGCCGAAAAGCAGATCTACGATATTTCCAAGCAGGAAGATAACAGCCAGCTTGCGGGGCTTGCCGACGGCGCCGTCATCCGCGAAGTCATCGGCAAGTTCGAGGAGATCCAATCCGATCCCAACGCCTTCCGCGGGATGGAGACGGGCTTTAAGCATCTCGACCGCATCACCAACGGCTTGCAGCGCTCCGACCTCATCGTCATCGCCGCCCGCCCCGGTATGGGGAAGACGTCGCTCGCAATGAACATCGTCGAAAATATCTGCCTCGTCAAGGGGAAGACGGCGGCGGTCTTCTCCCTCGAAATGCCGCGCGCGCAGATCGTGCAGAGGCTTCTCTGCGCCCACGCGGGCGTGAGTATGGAGAAGGCGCTCTCCGGAAGGCTCGTGCAGAAGGAGTGGAAAAACCTCATGCTCGCGAGCGACAAGCTGCAAAAGAGCAAGCTTTTTATCGACGATTCTTCCCGCGTGACGCCCGCGGAAGTGCTCTCCAAGTGCCGCCGCCTCGCCGCCTCGACGGGCGGGATCGACCTTGTGATGATCGACTATATCCAGCTCATGGGCGGTTCTTCGGGAAAAGGGGATAAGAACGGCAACCTCTTCGAGAACAGGCAGCAGGAAATTTCCTCCATCACGCGCGATCTCAAGATCATGGCGAAGGAGCTCAACGTTCCCGTCATCGCGCTTTCGCAGCTCAGGCGTATCCAGACCAAAGAGCCGCAGCTCTCCGACCTGCGCGAATCGGGCGCCATCGAGCAGGATGCGGATATCGTCATGTTCATCAACCGCCCGGACGTCACCGCCACCGCCGAAGAACTTACAAAAAATCAGGCGGTCAAGGGGGCGGCGGAGCTCATTCTCGCCAAGCACAGAAACGGTGCGCTCGGCAGGATCCAGCTGCGCTTTCTCGGCGAGTGCACCAAGTTCATCGATGTGGAAGATCAGGATCTTCCCGAAGAGGAGCCGCCGCACTTCGCGCCGCCGCCCGAGGACTACGCGGGCGCGGAGGACGTCTTCCCCGATTACGGCGATACGGGGATCCCCGAATGAAGACGCTCGTGCTCCCGCCCGATGAACGCGCGCTCGCCTATGCGAAGGAGCTCATCGCGGCAGGGGAAGTCGTCGCCTTTCATACAGAAACGGTGTACGGGCTGGGCGCGGATGCCCGCATCGATGCGGCGGTCAAAAAAATCTTCGCGCTCAAGGGGCGCCCTGCGGACAATCCGCTCATCGCCCATGTGCACCCCGATTACGATATTTCCGCCTTGGTGGAGGCGCCGCCCTATACCGCGGCGCTGAGAAAGGCGTTTTTGCCCGGACCTTTAACGATGGTCTATCCCTCCAAGGGGAAGGTGAGTCCGTTTGTTTCGGCGGGGCTTGCAACGCTTTCGCTCCGCGTGCCTTCTTCGCCGACGGCGCAGGCGTTTTTGCGGGCGGTGGATCTTCCCGTCGCCGCGCCGAGCGCCAACCGCTCCAAGCATGTCTCGCCCGTCACGGCACAGCACGTTTTGGATGATTTCGATGGCGATATCCCGCTCATCCTCGACGGAGGACCCTCCCGCGGGGGCATCGAGAGCACCGTGCTGGATTGCACGGGCAGCGTGCCGCAGATCTTGCGGGCGGGGCTCGTCACGCGGGAGATGATCGCCTCCGTTGCGGGGGATTGCGGCGTCTATCACATGCGGGCGGGGGAAAAGCCCAAGAGCCCCGGCATGGCGTACAAGCACTATGCCCCAGGGTGCCGCACGGCGTACTTTTCCGCCGATGCGCTCGGCGATGCGGTGCGCTGCTATGCGCGCGAAGAGGGGGCGGGCGGCGCGCCCTGCTTTCTTGCGGAACACGCCGTCTGCGAGCGGCTCGGCGGTTACCGCACGCTCGATCTCGGTGAAACGCCTGCCGCAATGGCAGAAAATCTCTATGCCCGTCTCAGGGAAGGGGAGCGTGCGGCGAGTCTTCTCATCGGCATTGCGCCGACGGTGCGCGGCGGGGTGATGGACGGCGTGATGAACAGGTTTTTGCGCGCGTTCGGTCAGAATGCGGACGCGGGAGAGGAATTATGAAACACAAGAAGATCATCTTTGTCTGCACGGGCAATACCTGCCGTTCGCCGATGGCGGAAGCGGTGCTCAAAGCGACGCTCAAACGCAAAAAGATCACCTGGTATGCGGTCTCTTCCGCGGGGCTGAACGCCGAAAACGGCGCACCCATGTCGGAAAACAGCCGCGCGGTGCTCAAAGCGGCGGGGATCCCCGTCCGGGAGAACTTCTGCGCCCGCCGCCTCACGCCGAAGATGATCGCAGAGGCGGACTGCGTGGTGTGCATGACGGAGGCGCAGGCAAACAGGCTGCACGCGCCCAACGTCACGAGCATGCGCGCCCTTACGGGGCAGGATATTCCCGATCCCTACGGGCAGGACGAAGCGGTATACCGCGCCACGCTGCATATCCTGATGGAAAGTATGCCCGCTCTTATGGATGGGCTGCAAATCAAACGACAGGGGGAATGAAAGATGAAGATCGCAATTGCATGTGATCACGGCGGGCTCGCGCTCAAACGCGCGGTTGCCGATTGGCTGGAAGGGAACGGCTACGAAGTTGTGGACTTCGGGACGGATACGGCGGCTTCCTGCGACTATCCCGACTTCGGCGTAAAGGCGGCGGAGGCGGTCGCAGGCGGCGAATGCGCCTTTGGCATCGTCGTCTGCACAACGGGGATCGGCATCTCCATTGCGGCGAACAAAGTGAAAGGGGTGCGCTGCGCGCTCTGCTCCGAGCCGCTCTCCGCAAAGATGACCCGCCTGCACAACGATGCGAACATGCTCGCATTGGGCGGCGGGATGGTCGGCGTCAATCTCGGTTTGGAGATCGTGAAGACCTTCCTCGAAACGCCCTTTTCGCAGGAGGAAAAACACGTCCGCAGGATCGGAAAGATCGCGGCGGTCGAAGCGAGGTACATGAAGTAACGGCATGAATAAGGCTTTGCGCGACAAGATCATCGAATCGCTCACGTCTGTTTTGCCCATCGCGCTCATCGTGATGGTGCTGAGCGTGGCGTTCGTACC
>CALVLO010000135.1 GCA_944338265.1 uncultured Clostridia bacterium | reverse complement strand
CCTTGGGGGGAAGGTGATTTACTCCCGCCGCATGCGCGGCGGGAGTAAATCGGATGAGAGGCTCCCCCTCCCCTTGCCTCCCTCATAGAGGGAGGTGTCTGCGCGGCAAAGCCGCGCAGACGGTGGGAGTTGCCAAGCATAGCAGCGGCGTTCATCCAGCCTCCCTTAACACTTGTTTTAAGGGGGACTTAGGGGGGATCACCCCGCCGCAACCGCGGCGGGGTGAAAATAGTTCAAGCCCCCGCCGCAATAGCGGCGGGGGCTTGAACATATCAATATCAAAAAATCCTCCCGCCCAAGCGGCGGGATAAACGCCTATTCCGAAAGTACGCGCAGGGCATTCCCGAAGGCGGCTTTTTCGGCGGCGCGGGGACCGATCTCCCCCGCAAGCACCTCCAAAAAGCGCGGCATATAAGAAGGATCGGGCAGATATGCATTGGGCGGAATGCCATCGAAATCGCTCCCGATGGCGAGCACATCCTCCCCGCCCGCACAAATGATCGCCTTCGCGTGCGCGAGAAGCGCCGCGCGCTGCCCCTCCGCCGAGCCATCCGCCGAGAGAAAATCGGCACAAAAATTCAGCCCGACCACCCCGCCGCAATCGGCAAGCGCCCGAATCTGCTCCGCCGTAAGGTTGCGCGCGCAGTCGTGCACGCTTGCGGCATTCGAGTGCGTCGCCAAAAAGGGACGGCGACAGGCAGCGACCTCCCAAAAGAGCGCATCGCTCCCGTGGGAGACGTCGGCAAGCATGCCCGTCTCCCCCATGCGCTCCAAAACGGCATGCCCGAAGGGCGTAAGCCCGCGCCTGCCCTCGCGCGCGGTCAGCCCCGTGCGCCCCGCAAGCAGCCCCTCGTAATCGGGAAAGTTGGGAAAGCCCAGCGAAGTAGGCGTGTTCCACACAAACCCCATCACGCGCACGCCGCGGCGGCGGAGCGCCTCCAAATGAGCGATCTCCCCTTCGAGCGCATCGCCCTCAACGGTGAGCATGGCATACACGCCGCCCTCGCCGAGCGCCGACGCAGCTTCCGTTCCCGCGCGCGCCCCGCCCGCATACGGCAGATACCCCTTTGGGGCGCACATGGCATCAAACGCATCGGCGAGCGCGCAAAATCGTGCAAAGCCGCCGCCCTCCACAAACGCCGCAAAGCACTGCAGCTTGCAGCCGCCCGCCGCGAGCCGCTCCTTCGTCACTTGCAAAACGCCCTCTTGGGTGAGGGCGTCGCAATGCAGGTCGATATACTTCATTTCTTTCGTTTGAAAAGCCGCAGGATGCACCGCACGATCTGCGGCGGCTTCACGCACACGATCACGTTCAAAGCGCCCCTCCTTCATCGATACATACGAGCACCGTCCCCTCCGCAACAAAGCGCGCCGTCTCCGCCGTGACCACGTTGGAGATGCCCCGCGTAGAGCCGTACACAAACTCCTTGGGAAGAGGATAGTAAAACCCGCTGCTCTCCATGATATGCACCTTCCCCCCGAAAGGGATAATGGAGAGGGTGCGCCCCTTCTGCCCGCGGATGACGACCTCCCCCTCCGCCGCAAAGATGCGGGCGTAATTGGTGACCATCACCGCGCGCACGCCCTTTTTCAGCGCCGCATACAGCAGGTGGAGATTGCCGAGGAAGTGATCTTCCCTCCCCCCTCCGCCGCCGTAAAATTCGATCTCCTCCGCCCCCGCCGCAATGGCGCGCAGAAGGGCGAGCTCGCCGTCGGTATAGTTCTTTTCGGAAGGATACACCTCGGCGGGCGGGGGATCGGGCATGTAGGAGAGGGAGTCGTAATCGCCGAGATTTTCGTCGATGCGCACCCTGCCCTTCGCCCAATCGTAGGCGCCGTCGCAGCACCACACGCGGGCGGAGGCGGCGTCGATCTCCCCGCGGTAGGGCTCGCCGTTGAGCAGGATGATCGCCTTCATGCCCCGCGCCCGTGCAGGCGTCTGATCGTCTGCGCCATATCCTTCGCGCGGAAGACGGTGCTCCCCGCAACGATGACGTTCGCGCCCGCCGCGATCACGGCGTCCACATTTTCCTCCGTGATGCCGCCGTCCACCTCGATATCCATCTCGGGGAAGCCGTTTTTGATGCAGAAATCGCGCAGCGTCTCGATTTTTTTGAGCGTCTCGGGCAAAAACTTCTGCCCGCCCCACCCGGGGTGCACGCTCATAAGCAGGAGCATATCGGCATCCTCCACGCAGTCAAAGAGCTGCTCCACGGGCGTATTGGGGTTGATGACCGCGCTCGCCTTCATGCCGTAATTTTTGATGATGCGCAGCGTCTGCGGCGTGAACGAGCGGCACTCCTCCACATGCACGGTAACGAGGTTCGCCCCCGCGCGGGCAAAGCCTTCGAGCCGCGTATCGGGGCGCATGACCATGAGATGGCAATCGAGCGGAAGTTTTGTATACGGGCGGATATGCTCGATCATCTGGCTGCCGAAGGTGATGGTCGGCACAAAGTTGCCGTCCATCACGTCGCAATGGATATAGTCCGCACCGCACTGCTCGAGGCGGCGCACCGTCTCGCCCATCCGCGCAAAATCTCCCGCCAAAATGGACGGAGCTACCTTGACTTGTAACATAGCGTTCTCCTCTATGAGATTGTTTCCCCGCCGCAAGACGGGGCGTTTTTTCCTCGTACTTTTCCGCGCCGCCTCGTCGCCGCAAAGCGCCTTTTTCACGCCGCTCGCGCTGCTCGCGGCGCATTTCCTACGCTTGCGGCTCCTCTTCCCCAAAATCTGCTTCGCATCTTTTCGGGAGCCCGACATCGGCGGCGCAAAGATATTTTGCCCGCAGCTGCCCGCAGGCGCCGCCGATGTCGGAGCCCATGCTGCGGCGGAGGGTCGCAGAGATCCCGCGCGCGAGAAGCTCCCGCAAAAAAGCCTGCGCCATCCGCTCGTCGGCGGCGCGCAGATGCCGCTCCTTGACCGCATTCAGACGGATGAGATTGACGTGGCAGGGCTTCCCCCTGAGCAGCTCCGCAAGCGCGGCGGCATGCGCAAGATCGCTGTTTTCGCCCGCGATGAGGCTGTATTCAAAGATATACCGCCGCCCCGTCTTTTGAAAATAGTGGGCGCAGGCGTCGAGAATCTCCGCGATCGAATAGGCGTTCGCCACGGGCATGGTGCGGGCGCGCTCCTCGTCCGTGACCGCGTGCAGCGACAC
>CALVLO010000134.1 GCA_944338265.1 uncultured Clostridia bacterium | reverse complement strand
GACGCCTTGGAGGCGCTCCTTGCACAGTTGGAAACAGTACAGCCTGCGGAAAGGCTCTCCGTCCTTCTCACGATGCGCGAGACCGCCTCTTCCGCCCTCTCGCAGGGCATCCAATCTCAGCGCTTCCTCGACGTCCTTGCGCGCTGCAAAGAGGCTTGGCGGCAATATGTGAATACCGTGCGCGAGGAGCTCGCGGGCACGCCCTCCCCCGCTGCCAACGGCGCCTCCGCACTCGCCGTCCTCAACGACGCCGCCTGCCTCTTCGCCGCCTCCCTGCGCGCCAGATCTTTGCTCTGAGGTGTACCGTGAAAAAGTTCTTCTGTTCCTTCCTGTTCCTGCTCCTTGCGCTCCTTACGGGCTGCGCTTCCCAAGAACAAACCTCCGAGCTCCGAGAGACGCTGGACCTCTCCCTCCAATCTTCCCGCTTCGTCTGTTCCGTTGCCATCCATAGCGGCGATTTCCTCCTCGCGGAAGAAGTCGCCGTCTTCGACCGCAGCGGCGAAGACCCTGCCTTCTCCCTCCAACGCACCATCCTCAACGACGATCTCACCGCTGCCGAGCTCTATTCCTCCGAGTCCTTCTACGCCACTCTCTCCGATGCGAGCTACGAGGATGCCGCCTCCCTCTTCTTTGACGAGACCGCCGCCACCGTTTCCCGCAACGGCGACACCATCTCCCTCACGACAGACGATCCCGACGCCTTCCTCTGCTACGATGCGGGCGCTTCCGACCTCACCGCCTCCCTTGCACTCGAATACGGCAGACCTGTCTCCTGCCTCATCTCCTACTCCCTCCCCAGCGGCAACTCCGTCTCCATCTCTTTCCTCTTCTTTTATTAAAAGATAGGGGCCGCTCCGCAATGCGCGGGGCAGCCCCTTTTTTACAATGTTGCAGCGTTAACGCGCGCTGCCGCGGAAGAAGAGCGCGACCGTCCCCGCGCCGGAATGCGTTCCGATGACGCTGCCGATCTCGTTGACGAAGATCTCGCGCGTGCCGAAGCGGCGACGGATGAGCGAGATGAGAAACTCCACATCCTCCGCGCAATCGCCATGGCTGATAAAGATAGGGTCGTCCGCCCCCAAAGTGTTGCGCTCTGCCATCCTGTCCACCAAGGCAGAGATGGACTTCTTGCGCCCCATCGCCTTGCCGACGGCAACGAGGTGCCCCGCGTCGTCCACATGCAAAACGGGCTTGATCTTGAGCAGCGAACCGATCGCCGCCGTTGTGCCGCTCACCCTGCCGCCGCGCTTTAAGTGGAAGAGATCGTCCACCGTAAAGAAATGGCAAATGTGCGGTTTGAGCGCCTCGGCATACGCCTGCGTCTCTTCGAGGGAGGCGCCTGCCTCCATGCGTTTGACGAGATAATCGATAAAAAGCCCCTGCCCGAGCGAGGCGCAAAGCGAGTCTACAACTGCAATGCGGCGGGCTGGAAACTGCGCCGAAAGCTCCTTCGCCGCGCTGCAATAGCTCTCGTAGGTTCCGGAAAGCCCGGAAGAAAAGGAGACTGCCAAAATATCCTCGCCCGCTTCGAGGTGCGGGCGCATGTGATCGGCGATCTGCGCGGGCGTTGCCTGAAAGGTCTTGGGCAGCGCGCCGCCGCGAAGGCGCGCGTAAAAATCCTTTACGTCCATCTCTTCGCCCTCGTCGCCGCCATACGTTACGCCGTCGAGCGTAAAGCCGAGGGGGATGCAGTCGATCTTGTGCGCGCTGAAATACGCCGCGGGGAGGTCGCTGCCCGTATCCGTCATCAAAACAAATTTTCCTGCCATGTCTTCCTTCCTTGCATCGTTTTCGGAAGCAAGACTCTCCCCCCTTGTTTCCGTACAGAGATTATACACAAAAGCAACTAATATGTCAACAATTTGCAGGCGGTCAGGCGAGCGTCGTAAAATTTTTTACGCGGCAGGCGCGAAACTGCACGCTCACCGAAAACTTCCCCCGCTCCTCTTTGACGGAAAACACGATGCCGCCTTCAAGCTCAAAGTACTCCGCTGCAACGCGGGCAAAATCCCGCACGGCGGCTGCCTCCACGGCATCCGAAATGACCGCTTTATCGCGGTGCAGCAGCGCGCCGATGCGCTCCCGCTCGCCCTCTTTCATCTTCCCCCTCCCGCGCGCCCGTACACCTTGGCGGGCGCATCTTCGCACGCCTGCGCCAACGCACGGAAGGTGCGCGAGCGGATGACGATATTTTCGAGCTGCACTTTATCTTCCTCCGCGATGACGGCGACGAGCGGAAGGCGCAGAAGGTCTGCGATCTCCGCGGGAGAAAGCATCTCTCCGCGACGGAAAAAATCTTTGCGGACGCGGTTGACCGCCAGCCCGACGCGCGCAAGGCGGTAGCTTGCGAGGATGCCCGCAACGCGGTCTGCATCGCGCAAGGCAGAGATGTGCGGCGTCGTGATGAGGAGCGCCTCCTCCGCGCAGGAGGCGGCACGGTGAAAGCCATCCTCGATGCCCGCGGGCGAATCGATGAGGATATAATCGAACTGCGGCGCGAGCGAATCGAGGATGAGGCGGAGCGCCTGCGGCGAGACGTAGCGCTCGAGCGTGCGCCCCGAAGAGAGCGCATACAGCGTGGGAAAATGCGGATGCGCCACGAGCGCCTGTTTGGGGCGGCAGCGCCCCTCCACGGCATCCAAAATATCGTAGACGGCACGGTTTTCCACGCCGAGCACCACGTCGGCATTGTTGAGCCCGAAATCGAGATCGCACACGATGACCCGACGCCCCAGCCGCGCAAGCTGCACGCCGAGGTTGCAGCACAGCGTTGTTTTGCCTACGCCGCCCTTGCCCGACGTGATGACGATCTTCCTTGCAGCCATATCCCCTCCCGCGCGCGTTTTGCATAAATTTTATCACGCCGCGGCGGGCAATATTTCGTCGGAATGTGCCGCAATTTGTCCGTTTGGGCAAAAAGATCCCCGCACGCCCAAGCGCACGGGGATCTTTTCACTTTTGTAACAGTTCTTTAATGTAGCGTTCGTATTCTTCCTCGGTAAGTTTTTTGACTTTCTTCTTCATCGTGCGCCTCGCCATATGGTAGTACTCCCATTATGGACGGCGGGCGCCCTTTTTATTCGGTACGGAGCGCGATGACGGGATCCTTCTTCGCCGCCGAGGAAGCGGGAATGAGCCCCGAGATGAGCGTGAGGCCGATGCTGATCGCGACCATGATGAGCGCCGTGGTGAACGGCAGCGCGGCGATGCCCGCAATGCCCGCCAACGATAGGATGGCGATATTGATGAAGATGGAGATAAAGTAGCTGAGCGCGACGCCGATCACGCCCGC
>CALVLO010000133.1 GCA_944338265.1 uncultured Clostridia bacterium | reverse complement strand
AGGAGATGAAGGAGAAGCGCGCCGAACAGCAGCGCATCGAAGTTCGTCTCAGCAAGCAGGAGGATGCGCTCGAGCGCAAGGAAGCCGAGCTCAACAAGAAGAACGAGTCGCTGGATGCACAGAAGGAAAATCTTGCAAAACGGCTCGAAGAAGTCGCCAAAAAGCAGGAAGTTTTGTCCCACCAGCACGAGCTGATGGTGCAGGAGCTCGAGCGCGTCGCGCAGCTCACCAAAGAAGAGGCGAAAAAGCTCCTCACGGAGGAGATCCTCGATGAGACCCGCCGCGACGTCGCCGTGCAGGTGCGCAACCTCGAACAGCAGGCGAAGGAGGAGGCGGAGCTCAACGCCAAGAACATCGTCACGCTCGCCATCCAGCGCTGCGCGGCAGATCACGCGTCCGAGAGCACCGTCTCCGTCGTGCCCCTGCCCAACGACGATATGAAGGCGCGCATCATCGGGCGCGAAGGGCGCAACATCCGCGCCATCGAAAACGCCACGGGCATCGAACTCATCATCGACGATACGCCCGAAGTCGTCATCCTTTCGGGCTTCGATCCCGTCCGCCGCGAGGTCGCCCGCCTCACCCTCGAACGGCTCATCGCCGATGGGCGCATCCATCCCGCCCGCATCGAAGAGACGGTGGAAAAGGTGCGCAAAGAGCTCGATCAGCAGATCAAAGAAGCGGGCGAGAACGCCATGTTCGAGGTGGGCATCTTCGGGCTGCATCCCGAACTCATCAAGCTCATCGGCAGGCTCAAATTCCGCACGAGCTACGGGCAGAACGTGTACAAGCACTCCATCGAGGTCGCCAACCTCGCAGGGCTCATGGCGCAGGAGCTCGGGCTCGACGTCAACTTTGCAAAGCGCGCGGGTCTTCTGCACGATATCGGCAAGGCGGTCGATCACGAGCAGGAGGGCACGCATATCCAGATCGGCGCCGATCTTGCCAAGAAGTATAAAGAAAACGCGATGATCGTCAACGCCATCATGGCGCACCACGGCGACGTAGAGCCCAAAACCATCGAAGCCGTCCTCGTTCAGGCGGCGGATGCGATCTCGGGCGCCCGCCCCGGCGCACGCCGCGAAACGGGCTCCAACTACGTCAAGCGCCTCGAAAAGCTCGAAGAGCTTGCGGCGAGCTTCCACGGCGTGGAGAAGAGCTACGCGATCCAGGCGGGCAGAGAGGTGCGCGTCATCGTCAAGCCCGAACAGGTCGATGATGCCAAAGCGATCTTCCTCGCAAAGGATATCGCCAAGAAGATCGAGGCGGAGCTCGAATACCCCGGTCAGATCAAGGTGAACGTCATCCGCGAGTTCAGGAGCGTGGAATACGCCAAGTAACGCCGCGTGTACAATTCAGGAAAACAAAAAGCCGCCCGCCGTTCCGTGAGGAACGGCGGGCGGCGCGGTTTATTGCCCGCGGGCGGCTCAGTTGCAGCAGTCCGCATTCGCCATGCCGTATTGGCGGGCGTAGTAGGCTTCGGAGCAGCAGTTTTGCGAAGCGCACGCGCCAAAGCCGCCTCTGAGGCATTGCTCCTGCGCGCGGCATGTACAGGTACAGCGGCATTTACAGCTGCATTTGCAGCAGCCGTCAAGGGCAAACAGGTTTTTCAGCGCATCGGCAATGGAGGCGCACAGGCAGCAGCCGCAGCCGCTGCACGAACGGTTACACATATCCTACCTCGGTTGGTAAAAATTCGGGCAGTGCCCGTGCTCCATCGTATGCACGCGGGAGAGCCGCGTGTGAAAATCGGGGGGATATTGTCGCTTGTCTTTCCGCCGTTTGTGTTGTATATTTGTGTGGTTACCATACGGGAAAATTTTGCAAACGATGCGGCGGCGCGCAGCCGCCGAAGGATGGGACCATGCGCAAACTTTCTCTATCGCTTCGCAAGCCGACTGCCGCCGAGGTGCGCAGGGCTGTGCTGTATCTTTTCATCGTCTGCCTCGGCAACGCCTGTGCGGCGTGCGGGAGCGGGCTCTTCCTCATCCCCAACGGGTTTGTGATGGGCGGTGTCACGGGCATCGGCATCCTCGTGCGCAATATCATCGGGGAGGGAAACGAGTGGGCGGTGGAGTGCACCGTGTATGTGGCAAATTTTGCGCTCTTCCTCCTCGGCGCGCTGCTGCTCGGCAGAAAATTTGCCCTCGCCACGCTGGCGGGAACGCTGTTATATCCGCTGTTTTTAAGCCTTTTCACCCGCGTGAATACATATTACGAGGGCATCGCGGGGCATCCTCTCGCCTGCGATGAGCCCATGCTCGCCGCGGTCTTCGGCGCCATGCTGTTCGGCGGCGGGCTCGGCATCGTGGTGAAGGTGGGTGCCTCCACGGGCGGAACGGACATCCCGCCGATCATCCTCAACCATTACTTCGGCTTCCCCGTCGCCGTCACGCTGTGGATGCTCGATGCCTGCATCGTCTTTTTGCAGCTTGTCGCCGTCTCCTTCCAGGCGGTCATGTTCGGCTTCCTCATCGATGTGGTCTCCGCGCTCGTCATCGGCTTTGTCTCGCCCATCGGAACGCGCCGCGCGCAGGTGTTCATCATCAGCAAAAAATCCCGCGAGATCCGCGATATGATCTTGTACGAACTCAACCGCGGCGCGACCCTTCTTTCGGGCGAAACGGGCTTTTTGCACGAGGGCTGCAGCATGATCATGACGGTCGTCTCCCGCCGCGAGATCGTGCGCCTGAAAAACGAGGTACACGCGATCGATCCGGACGCATTTTTTACGGTGACGACCGTCTCCGAGGTGCGTGGGCGCGGCTTCACCGCCGCAAAGGTGCAGCTTCCGCCCGCCTCGCCGGAGGATGCGCAGGCGGAAGAACATTACAGGGGGCTGCATAAATAGCGCCCCGCGCGAAGTACCGCAGGCGGCACACTACCTTGGTGCTTCGCCGTGCTCCATGCCCTTGCCTCCCTCAGGGAGGGAGGTGTCTGCGCGGCGAAGCCGCGCAGACGGTGGGAGTGAAAAAACGGCGCAGTGAAGCGCGTCTCTTGCTCCTTAACGCTTGTCCAAGAAAGTCCCCTTAACACTCCGCAGGCGTTTTAAGGGGCGCCGCACCCGCGGCGGCAGGGGGATAGGGGAACGGCAAAGTAAATGCGGAACGCCGCACAAAAAGCGCCCCTCGCGAAGTACCGCAGGTGGCACACTACCTTGGTGCTACGCCGCGCTCCATGCTCTTGCCTCCCTCCCTGAGGGAGGTGTCTGCGCGGCGAAGCCGCGCAGACGGTGGGAGTGAAAAACGGCGCAGTGAAGCGCGTCTCTTGCTCCTTAACGCTTGTCCAAGAAAGTCCCCTTAACACAGATCGGAAGAGCGTCGTGTAGGGAAAGAGTGTAGATCTCGGTGG
>CALVLO010000132.1 GCA_944338265.1 uncultured Clostridia bacterium | reverse complement strand
GGCATCCCGATGAGCGTCGGCGGAGGCATTGCGATGAATGCGGGCGTCCGTGAACTGCATTTTTGCGATGTTGTCGTGCAGGTGCTTGCCGCAGAGGGCGGGAAATTGCGCCTTCTTTCCTGCAAAGATTGCCGTTTTTCGGAAAAGGACAGCATTTTTTTGCAGGAGGGGATCGCGGTGCTCGGCGCGTACCTTGCGGGAAAGCGCTCGGATAGCGCAACCATTTTCGCCGCGGCGTGCGCGTTCCGCCGCCGCAGGATGGCGCTTCCCAAAGGCAGGAGCATGGGGTGTGCGTTCGTCAATCCGCCCGAAGGCGCCGCAGGCGAGATCATCGAGCGCTGCGGGCTGAAAAATACGCGGGTGGGCGAGGCGCGCGACTCCGAACTCCACGCCAACTTTCTCCTCAACGAAGGGGGGACGGCGGAGGATGTTTGGGCGCTCGCGCAGCTCGTAAAGGCGCGTGTACATATGCAGACGGGGATCTTGCTGCGGGAGGAATTTCGCCGCATCCCCTAAAATTTACGCAGGGATTTTATATGAAACTTACGGCAGATTATCATACGCATACCGTCTATTCGGACGGGAAAAATACCTTGCTCGAGAACTTCGAGCAGGCGAAAAAGATCGGGCTTCGGGAGATCGGCTGCACGGAGCACGGTTTTTCCCATCTCTGCTTCGGGCTGCGGCGCAAGGAACTTCCGCAATATATCAGAGAAGTGCGCGCGGCGGAGGAAAAGACGGGCGTAAAGGGGCTTTTGGGGTTGGAAAACAACCTGCGCGGCGCTTCCGGGCTGTGCGACTTTACCGAGGAGGACTGCCGCACTTTCGATCTCTTTGTGATGGGCATCCACCTGCTCGTCAAGTTCGAGCACGCAAGGGATAGAAAGCTCGGCATTGCGAGCATGATGCGCAGCAAGCTGCATATCAAGCCTCCGCGGAGCCTTGTAAAATACACGACGCAGGCTTTCGTCAACGCCGTGAAAAAAAATCCCGTCGATATCGTCGCGCATCTCAATTATTTGTGCTTTGCCGATCCCGTCGAGGTCGCCAAAGCGTGCAGCGATTACGGGACATATTTGGAGATCAGCTCCAAAAAGCAGCACCTTACCGACGAACAGCTTGCCGCCGTCTGCGAGACGGGCGTGCGCTTCGTCATCAATTCGGATGCGCATTCCATCGGACGCATCGGCGATACCAAGCTTGCCGAGGAGCAGATCGCCCGTGTGGGCGTTCCCCTCGAGCGCATCGATAACATTGACGGCAGGACGCCCACCTTCCGCCTCGCTGCGTGGAAGCAGGCGCATGTGTAGGGGGGAGCCGTGAATTTTACGGGGGAGATCCGTCGCGATCTGTTGGCACACTTTCCCGCCTCCAAGGCGGGCGCTGCGGCGGCGCTTGCAGCCATTCTCTCCACCTGCGGGAGCCTCAGAGGCGGACGGGTGGAGATCGTGAGCGAGAACGAGCGCGTCGCGCAGTACTTCATCCGCCTCTCGGAGCTGTTCGGCGCGCGGGCGGAGCTTGCGGGCGTCTCGCGCGATCCCAAACGCAAGCGGGACAAGCTCGTCTTTTTTCTTGCGGGGGAGGACGCGGAGCGCATCGTCGCCATGACGCGCTCCCTCCGCATCCGCCTTGCCGAGGACGAGGAGGCGGCGCTCAGCTATCTCCGCGCCGCGTTCTTGGGCGGAGGGAGCTGCACGCTCCCCAAAGACGGCTCGCAGACGGGCTATCACTTTGAGTGCGTGTTTTCCTCCAAACAGCGGGCGGAGGAGTACGGCGAGCTGCTCTCCTGCTTCGAGCTCTTCTGCAAAGTGGTGCAGCGGGGAGAAAAGTACGTCGCATACATCAAGAGCCGCGAGGCGATCTCCGATCTTTTATCCGTGCTCGGCGCGGAGGGGGCGCTGCGCAAGCTGGAGGAGGTCTCCTCCGTGCGCGAAGCGAACAATCAGGAAAACCGCATCCAAAACTGTATTGCAGGCAATGCCGATAAAGCTGCCATCGCCTCGGCAGCGCAGACGCTCGCCGTGCAGACGCTCAGGGCAGAGGGGCGGCTTGCGGGGCTGCCCGCCCCGCTTCGCGAGAGCGCCGCGGCGCGGCTCGAACATCCCACGCTCTCGCTTGCCGAGCTTGCAAAGCTGCTCGGCGTGAGCAAGGGCGGGATGCAGCACAGAATGAAAAAGCTCATGCAGATCTACGAGGAGACAAGATCATGACGGATTTCGTGCATCTTCATCTTCATACCGAATACAGCCTTCTCGACGGCGCCGTGAAGGTGGACGATCTCGTCCGTCACTGCAAGGAAAACGGCATCAACGCCGTGGCGGTCACCGATCACGGCAACATGTATACCTCCCTCCGCTTTGCCGAGAAGTGCAAGAAGAACGGCATCAAATACATTATCGGGTGCGAGTTTTATGTGGTAGACAACTACCGCGAACATATCGATCAGCATGCCGATCACCTCGTTCTGCTCGCCAAGAACAAGGCGGGTTACGTCAACCTCGTCCAGCTCGATTCGCTCGCCTTTGTCGACGGGTATTACTACCGCCCGCGCATCGACTATACCGTTTTGAAGGAGCACACGGAGGGGGTGATCTGCCTCTCCGCATGCCTTGCGGGGCGCATCCCGCGCTATCTGATGGCGGGAGAATACGAGAAAGCCAAGGCGTTCGCCCTCGAGATGAAGGAGGCGTTCGGCGAGGACTTCTATATCGAGATCCAGGATCACGGCATTCCCGAACAGAAGCAGATCCTGCCCCTGCTCGTGCGGCTCGCGCGGGAGACGGGCATCGAGCTTGTCGCCACCAACGACGTTCACTACCTCAAAAAAGAGGATTGGGAGATGCAGGACGTGCTCATGTGCATTCAGACCAAGCGCACGCTCGACGATCCTTCCCGCATGAAGATGCAGACGCACGAGTTCTACATGAAATCGGGCGACGAGATGGCGGCGCTCTTTCCCAACCTTCCCGATGCCATCGCCAACACCCGCGTCATTGCAGATAAAGTTTCGGATACCGATACGCCCTTCAACTTGAAGGATAACGGCTCGCCCGTCTACGATAAGTCGCTCATTCCGCTGTATACGGCGGATGACGGCACGCCCTCGCCCGAGTATTTGAGAAAGCTGACGATGGAGGGGCTCCCCAAGCGCTACGACCCTGTTACGGATGAGATCATGCAGCGCGCGGAATACGAGCTCGGCATCATCATCAAGATGGGCTTTGCCGATTACTTCCTCATCGTGTGGGACTATATCAATTGGTCCCGCCTCAACGGCATTCCTGTCGGTCCGGGGCGCGGCTCGGGCGTTGGGAGCATCGTCGCCTACGCCATCGGCATCACCAACGTCGATCCGCTCC
>CALVLO010000131.1 GCA_944338265.1 uncultured Clostridia bacterium | reverse complement strand
GTGAGATCCTGATAGACGATGCGTCCCGCACCCATGTTGAGATGCCCGACTTCGGAGTTGCCCATCTGTCCGTCGGGAAGCCCCACGGAGCGGCCGCTCGCGCCGAGCGTGGCGGAGGGGTAGTTGTTGCGGTAATAGGTTACATTCTTGCTGCCGTCGGCGGAGATGGCGTTTCCGTCGCCCGCGGGCGCAAGCCCGTAACCGTCCATAATGATGATCGCGTAAGGTTTTTTCATATCTTCCTCCAAAGTTGCTTTTTGGATCATTTTTTTGCGACACGCGCCCGTGCCGCAAAACGTTGTTACATCAGGTCTTTGGGGAGGCGCATGCCCTGCATGCCTTGATCGAAGTGGACGATCTCGGCAAAATCCTTGGCTTTGAGCGATGCGCCGCCGATGAGCCCGCCGTCGATCTCGGGCATGTCCATGAGCTGGCGGCAGTTGCCTGCGTTCATCGAGCCGCCGTATTGGATGCGCATGCGCGTTGCTTTCTCTTCGCCGAAGAGCTCGGCACACTTTTTGCGGATGAAGCCGATGGTCTCGTTCGCCTGTTCGCACGTTGCCGTCTTGCCCGTGCCGATCGCCCAAACGGGCTCGTAGGCGATGACGATGGCGGAAATATCCTCGATCCCCGCAAGTCCCTTTTCGATCTGGCGGGCAAGCACCTTTTCCGTCTTGCCGCCCTCGCGCTCTGCAAGCGTCTCGCCGATGCAGACGATGGGGGTGAGCCCCGCTTTGATGGCGGTCAGCGTGCGCATGTTCACCGTCTCATCTGTCTCGCCGAAGTACTGCCTGCGCTCGCTGTGCCCGATGATGACGTATTTCACGCCGTACTCTTTGAGCATCGCCGCCGAGATCTCGCCCGTGTACGCGCCGTGCTCGGCGAAGTGCACGTTCTGCGCGCCAAGCGCAATGTTGCTGCCCGCGAGCGCCTCCGCGGCGGCGGGGATATCGATGGCGGGAACGCAAACGACGACTTCGCACGCAGCGTCGCTCACGAGGGGCTTGATTGCCTCGATGAGCGCAACGCCCTCTTTGGCGGTGTTGTTCATCTTCCAATTGCCCGCAATGATGGGGGTTCTGAAGTATGAAGGTTTCATGGGGTGCCTCCTGAATGTTATCTTTTTATTCATAGAGCATTATAACACAAACGGTATAAAAAGGCAACGAAGCATGGCGCTCTTGTCCCGATTTTGCAAAAAATCTTTTTACAGCAAAAGAGGGCTCCCGCGGGAGCCCTCTTTTCAAGGTCGTTACTTCTTATCGTTGAGGCAGGCGATGCCGGGGAGCACCTTGCCCTCGAAGAGTTCGAGTGAAGCGCCGCCGCCCGTCGAAATGTGCGTGATCTTATCGGCAAAGCCGAGCTGCGCGCATGCCGCCGCCGAATCGCCGCCGCCGACGATGGTCGTTGCGCCCTTGGCATCTGCCAGCGCCTGCGCCACGGCAATGGTGCCTGCCGCGAGGGTGGGGTTCTCGAACACGCCCATGGGACCGTTCCAGATGACCGTCTTGGCGCTCTTTACTTTCTCGGCGAAGAGCTTGCGCGTCTCGGGACCGATGTCAAGCCCCATCATGTCTGCGGGGATGGCGCCGGAGGGGACGACGCTCGTCTCGATCTTGGCGTCGATGGGGTCGGGGAATTGCGCGGTGATAACGGTATCGACGGGGAGCAGCAGCTCCTTGCCCATATCCACCGCCTTCTTGATCATATCCTTGCAGTAGCCGAGCTTCTCGTCGTCCACGAGCGAGGTGCCGACGGAGCCGCCCTGCGCCTTGATGAAGGTATACGCCATGCCGCCGCCGATGATGAGCGTATCGCACTTCTCCAAGAGATTGGAGATGACGTTGAGCTTATCGGCAACCTTTGCGCCGCCGAGGATGGCGACGAAGGGGCGGACGGGGTGTTCGAGGGAGTCCGCCATCACGGTGAGCTCTTTCTCGATGAGGAAGCCGCACACCGCCGTCTTGACGAGCCCATACTCCACGATCGCCGCCGTGGAGGCGTGCGAGCGGTGCGCCGTGCCGAATGCGTCGTTCACATAGATATCGCAGAAGGCAGCGAGCTTCTTGCAGAACTCGAGCTCCTTCTTCTCCTCCTCCCAATGGAAGCGGAGGTTTTCAAGGAGCACGCACTCGCCCTCCTTGCATGCGGCGACCTTTGCCTGTGCATCGGGACCGACGACGTCCTTCGCAAAAGCGACCTTCCCGCCCAAGAGCTCGTTGAGGCGGGCGGCGACGGGCGCGAGGGTGAGCTTTTTGGGCTCGTCCTTCTTCGCCTTCTCGATGATGGCTTGCTTGGCGGCTGCCTGCTCTGCTGCGGGGAGGGCTTCCACCTTCGCCTTATCCTTTTTATTCAGCTTGACTTCGTCGGAGAAGATGGAGTGGGGCTTGCCCATGTGCGAGCAGAGGATGACCTTCGCGCCCTGTTCCATCAGATACTTGATGGTGGGAAGCGCGCCCATGATGCGGTTCTCGTCCGTGATCTTGCCGTCCTTCATGGGGACGTTGAAATCGCAGCGCACGAGAACGCGCTTGCCCTTCCAATCCTTGATGTCTTTCACCGTCATTTTGTTCATAGCCGAAAATTCTCCTTACCTTTTAAGATTACCTTATTTATTCTAATGCTTTTTGAAAAATTTGTCAATACTTTGGGGGGAAATTCACGCGCCCGCGCGGCGGATTTTGCGTAGCGAAGGCGGGGCTGCCGCCTGCGGGCGGGGCGGCGGGCGTTTTTTGCACGGCAAAAGCGGGGGGGAGGCAAAAATTTTGCCGAAAATCGCGAGAAACGTTTGACAAAGCGCCGCGGCTTTGGTAAAATGTGTTTCGCCTGTTTTTATATGGGCGTATTTTTCGTTGCAATTTTTTGACGCACATTTGCGGCGCAATACCACGTCGCGCTGCGGCAAGCCTCGGTCATTTACGTCTTAGTAAACTCCCTCGGCTCTTCCTCGCGCTCCTCGTCTTGCTTGCAACTCTGCGTCAAAATCGCGCGTACCAAAATAAGTTCCTTTACAGCCGCCAAAGCGGTTTGAGGATATTCCGAAATCTTACAAGGAGGTAACCCACAATGCCCACGATCAACCAGCTCATCAAGAAAGGCAGAGAGACGGAGGCGAACAAGTCCAAGTGCCCCATCCTCGATGCGTGCCCGCAAAAGCGCGGCGTGTGCCTTTCCGTGACGACGACTTCCCCCAAGAAGCCCAACTCGGCGCTTCGTAAGATCGCAAGGGTGCGGCTCACCAACAAGCAGGAAGGTACGGTGTACATTCCCGGCGAGGGCCACAACCTGCAGGAGCACAGCTCCGTGCTTATCCGCGGCGGAAGAGTCAAGGATCTGCCCGGCGTCCGCTATCACATCATCCGCGGCGCGCTCGATACGGCAGGCGT
>CALVLO010000130.1 GCA_944338265.1 uncultured Clostridia bacterium | reverse complement strand
GACATGGGCGCGGGCGAAGAAGAGATCCCCCTCGTGATGAAGGTCAAAGAATACGCCGCAAAACACGGCGCGGAGGTCATTGTCGTATGCGCCAAGACGGAGGAGGAGCTTTCCCAGCTCAGCCCCGAAGAACAGGCAATGTTTTTGGAGGATTTCGGGCTGACTGAGAGCGGGCTTTCCAAGCTCATCAAGGCGTCGTATAAACTTCTGGGACTCATTTCCTACCTGACGGCGGGCGAAAAAGAGACGCGCGCGTGGACGATCGTGAACGGCACGAAAGCGCCGCAGGCGGCGGGAAAGATCCACACTGATTTTGAAAAGGGATTTATCCGCGCCGAAGTCGTGGAATGGCAGACGCTTCTGGAATGCGGCGGACTTGCGGGCGCGCGCGAAAAGGGAAAAGTTCGCTCCGAGGGCAAGGATTATGTGATGAAAGACGGCGACGTGGTGCTCTTCCGCTTCAACGTATGACGCCGTAAAAATAACAATACAAATATTTCAACCAACCGCCGTCGCGCAAACGCGCGGCGGATTTTCTTTTTGCCTTGCGCGAGGAACTGCCCCGCGGTGGGAGTTCTTGCCTCCCTCTGTGAGGGAGGTGCCCCGTAGGGGCGGTGGGAGTTACTCCCTCAGTCTCGCATACGCTCGACAGCTCCCTCAAAGAGGGCGCCAAGGGAGATTTCCGAAAAGAGTTTTTATGAAAACGCGCCCGCGGCTGTTGCCGCGGGCGCGCTGCATATTTGATTTTATTTTTCTGCCTTGTCCGCAGGTTCCGTTGCCTCTTCGGGCGAAGCGGCCGCAGCCGCTCTCTTCGCATCGCGCTCCTTTTTGTAGGCGGGATAATCTACCGCGCAGAAGACGATGCTCGCAAGCAGGAATGCCACAACGAAGGCGGCAACTGCAATGAGGATGATATTCGTTGTGTTGACGACGGTCTTGATGGAGGGCTCCAAATAGTTGATGCGCGACTCCGCCGCAAACATCGCCACAAGGGCACCCTTCGCCGTCTCGCTGTTTTGTTTGATCGCCTCGTACAGCACATCGACATCCTCGCCGAACGCGGCATTTTCCGCAAGCGGCTCGCTTTCCCTCGTCGCCTCGCCGGTGGAAGCCTCGTAGGCATAGCCGATCGCCTTGATCTGCGCGCTCAGAGTCTTGTTGCGCTCGCGCAGGGCGAGCACTTTTTCAACATACTCGCCCTCCGTGATGACGGTGCCGTTAAACTGCTTTGTATAAAAATCCAAATCTTCTTCGTTGGATTTGAGCTCGTCCGCCCACTGCTTGGCAAGGCGGGCAAAGTACGCGGCGTTATCCGCTTCCGCATCGTAATAGACATAGCCGCCGCTCTCGTAGCGGGCGAGCAGATCGTTGAGCGTGCTCGTTGCACGCTGCGCCTCGGCGTAGAGCGCGCTGATGGACTTGCCGTTATACACAAACCCGCCGTAGGTGGGATTGTTCTGCACGGTGTTGGTATCGCTCTCCTGCGTGATGCCCGTAACGGCGGCGTAGCGCTCCAAGAGATAATTTTGCTGCATCCGAAGCGCCGCAAGGCGGTCGCCGTAGGCGGAATAGGTGGTAAGATCTTCGTACCCGGAGAGCGCAGCCGTAAAATCCAAGCCCTCTATCTTCGCGTTCACCGTGGCGATGGTCTGCCCGAGCACGGCGCGGATAAATGCAGACGCCTGATCGGCGCTTTCGAAATACGCGCTCGACGCGGTGACGGTATACACGCCCGTAAGTACGGTGGCGTTGTTGGCGCCCGTCGTCGTTTCCGCCTCGATGCGGATGCCGCCGTTGGAGCCCATTGCGGCAATATCGATATTTTTGAACGCCTCGTCGGATGCCTTTGCAGCCTCGAGCTGCGAAGCATACACCATCGAAGCATAGTTGAACTGCGTCCCGTCCGGATATTGTGCCTCGCTCACGCCCGGGAACTCCACCCGAAAGGTGAGCGAATAGTCGTTCTTGCCGCGGTTGAACACGAGCGCGACCAAGAGCGACGCGACGAGCGCGACGATCACGGAGATGCCGAGGATCCACCAGATGCGCTTTTTGATGAGATGGCAGATCTCGCCAAAGGTGATCCCGCTTTCTTCTTCCATAGTTGCCTCCCCTGTAAAATGCGGCGATCACGCCGTCAGGATGCCAATATTATACTAATTTTCGCCGCGCCTGTCAAACATTTTGCAAGCATTCCCCTGCCGCCGCTCAGCTCTCGCCCGTGGAGGCGACATCTTCCTCGCCTGCGGGGCGGATCATGCAATAGTGCTCCTCGTGCGCGTAGCGCGTATCCTGCTTCTTTTTTGCCTTCTTTTTCATCTCTCCCTCCCCTCCGAGTATGCGCAGACGCGAGGCGGGCAATACGCAGGGCGCGGCGGCGGGGCATCCTGCCCCGCCGCCGCGCCGCATTCCCATTATTCCTGTTTGCAAGTTTCTTTTTGACGAGGCACCTGATCGCCCTCGCCCGCCATCTCCGCAATCGACTCCCGCTCGCGGCGGATGCGCTCCTGCTCCCGCTCGTAAGCATCCCGATCGACGCGCTCGGCGCCCTGTTCTTCCTTCATGCCGCTCACCCCCTTTGCCGCAATTATACCACGGTGCGGGGGGATCTGTCAAGCCCCGTTTTTTGCCGCGAGCTCCTTGCGGGCTTTGGAAAACTCCTCCGCCGCCTGCCCGATCAGCTCCTGCGAGGCGGGCTTTGATGCGGCATACCCGCGCGAGAGCATCTGCTCCATGATGCCGAGCTGCGTTTGCGCATGTTCTCCGTAGAGCTGAAAGAGCTTTTTGCGCAAAGCGGCGGTGCTCCCCTCGGCGACCGCCTCCGCATAGGCGCCCATGAGCATACGCTCCGCCGCAAGCTGATCGCGCAGCGCATCCCGCTCGTTGAGCGAAATTTCCCGCTTTGCCGGCTTCATGCCTTGCCTCCCAAGATGGCGTAGAGCGCCCCGAAGCGTTCGGCATGCGCCCGCGCCACCGCCCCCATCTCCGCGGCGAGCGCCGTATCCGTGAGGGTGTTTGCATAGATCTTTGCCTTTTTGCAAGCCATCTCTTCGCCCGTCATGAGGCTGACGAGCGCCTCGACGTCCTTCTCCGTCAGATTGACCATAAAAAAACCTCCCTTGCAAGTTTGCGGAAGGAAGGCGAGCTTTATACGCGGTTCAGCCGTTGTGCGTGCCTGCAAAATATTTGCAGAGCGGCGCGAGGGCGCAATCCCCGCAGGCGGGCTTTTGCGAATGGCACACCCGCCGCCCGTGGTAGATGAGCCAATGATGCGCCCGCCCCCACAGCGCTTGGGGGATGACCTTGCACAGCCCCTCCTCCACCTTTTCGGGCGTCTTGCCCTCGGCGAGCCCGAGACGGTTGGAGACGCGGAAGACGTGCGTATCCACCGCGATGGCGTCGCCGCCGAAGGCAAC
>CALVLO010000129.1 GCA_944338265.1 uncultured Clostridia bacterium | reverse complement strand
GGGGGAAGTAGGGAAAGAGAAGGAGGGGGAAGTAGGGAAAGAGAAGGAGGGGGAAGTAGGGAAAGAGAAGGAGGGGGGAGGAAATAATGAAAGAGGAAGGAGAGGGAGATGGGAAAGGGGGGTGGAAATATCGTAAAATAACTTGCAAACGGGGAGGGAATGTGCTATACTAAAATAGCCACACAATTGAATCGGCAAGTCTTCGAGAGGAGCATAGGGAGTGCGAAATGGCATATTTCGTATCTCCTTGATTCCCTATGCTTCTCCGTTCTTTCGGATATGCCTTTAAGGATTCGATTGTGTGGCAACGATCGGAGATGACGATTATGCAGGGCGCGTTTCCGCATCGTAACCGGCAAGCGCGTCCTTTTTTATTGCCATCGCCCTGCAATCATGTAAGGAGGACAGGGAGATGGTTTGCAAAAAATGCGGCAGAGAGTTCGAAGGAACTTTCTGCCCGAACTGCGGTGAGCGGGTAGGGGCGGAGCAGAACGTCTGCCCCGTATGCGGCACGCCGCATGCGGCGGGAGATGCCTTTTGCCCCAAATGCGGGTATTCGTTCCGTGCGGGCGGGGCGGAAAAAGCCGTCCCCGCGCAGCCTGCTGTGCGCTCGGAAGTGAAGGCGTACCGCGCGATGGGGCTGGCAAGCGGGTGGATGTTTGTGCTGTATGCGGTGCTCATGCTGATTTTTATGGCGACGCCCGTTGCCGCCGCCACGATAGGCAAAGGGAGCAGCTTCGGAAACGTCTATGCGCTGGGCGGCGTTGTGACGGGGCTGCGCGGGGCGTGTATCGCCGCCATCATCTTTGCCGTGCTCGCCGTGCTTGTTGCGGCGGTGGTTGCACTGTATCAGCTGACGGCAAGCGGCAAGAGCGGTTTTTCCCCGCTGTACATGCCTTTGGCGCTGTCTGCGTGTGTATTTTACATAATACAATTTATCATCGCCTGCGCGATGCTTGGGATCGTCGGCGGGGTGGATGGCGGCGTCGGGCTGATCAAGGCGGGCGCATATCCCGTTTTGGCGCTCATCTTCTCCATTCTGTGGCTGATCGTCGGGGTGGCGCTCCTCGTGCTTCGGGCGCTCCTTGCCAAGCGGGATGCTTCCGTCAAGCAAACCGCCGAGGCGGACAGGGATGCGCGCGCTGCGGAAGCGGAGCGCCTGCATGCAGAAAACGCCGTTCCGCAGGCTGCTGCGCCGCGCGGATACAGGGAGATCAACCGTCTTGCGCGGTTTGACCGCTTTTCCCGCTTCTTTCTTTTCGGGATCATCCTTCCGATGTTGCTTGTGCTCTTGTGCATGCTTCCCTCCATTCAGAGCGAAAGCATGACCGATAAGCAGTATACCGCCGTTTATTGGGCGGTCACGCTCATGTGCTGGGTGATCGGCGCGGCGATCTTCTTTGCATTCTTTTTCGGCAAGCCCAAACACAAGATCGGCGCATCGCTTTGCTGCGGGAAGCGCAACGGCATTTTATGGGGGCTCTTTCCGCTGCTCGTAGCCGTAGTTTGGTTTGTCGCGATCGTTGGGTCTAGTTTCGCCATCGATAATCTTACCACCGATGCGTTTACGGTATTTATTTCGTGCATATTCGTACCGTTGATTTTGATCATAATAGAAGCGTTTGTGATCTGGATCGGCCGTCGCAAGCTCCGCAATAGCGTCAAGCTCGCCGTGTACGGGACGCTGCACCCCGCCGGGAATGCGGCGCCGCTCACCCCGTTTGCCGACTATCAGACGGAGAGCCGCGCCTATGCGGCGTATACGGCGTGGGCAAGCGGCGCGACGTTCGTCTCGACGGTGAGAAACCGCAGCGCGGTGATGGCGTGCGCCGTTGTGCTCGCCGCCGTGCTTGGCGTGAGCATCCTCATCCCGGGGCTTGCGCCCGAACGCCGCCTGCCCTTTACGGAGGCGGTGCGGAAGATCGAGCTCGGCACTTCCAAGGAGGAAGTGCTTGAGCTACTCGGCGAGCCCAACGGGGACTATGCCAATAAGGAGTCTGATTTTTACGAATATTACGATGCGCTGTATCTCGAACTCAAAGAGATGACCGCGGGCGGCGGTGCTTCGGAGGATTTCGATGATTCCGATATCGAGGATTGGGGCGACCTTGAAGACGCCTTCGAAGATGCGCTCGAAGATGCGGAGAGTAGCCTGAGCGACGGCGATAAACTCGGGCAGTTTGCGCATATGTATACGCAGATCAGGTTTAACGAGGAAGATGAAGTGACGAGCATCGTCTGCGATACCGCCTATCGGGACAGCGCGCCCGAGGCGGCAACGAAAAAGGGCACGGCGACGCTGGTGGAAACGAGCGGGTACCGCAGATATGCCTTCAACGAAGTGTACTACAAAGCGGTATATGACGACGGCAGTTATGTGATCGAGCGTGCGGATTCCGCCTTTTTGCCCCTTGAGAGCAGGCAAACCTTTGAATGGAAGGATCGGTACGGCAATACGTTCTCGGCAGAGGTGTCTGCTTCGGGCGGCATTTCGGGCGAAGATCTCGCTTTCGATTCGGAGTATGCCTCCAAAAACAGCGTGCAGAGCTTTTTCAGCGCCGCGCTCAATACGCTGATCGCGCTGCGCAGCGAAGGCGTATACAGCCGTTCGGATATCACGGAAGCGATGTTTGCCATCGCGGACGAGGGCATCATTTCGAGCGAATATCCGCTCACCGTTGCGTTTACCTTCCAAAAGGGCAGCTTCAGCGGCGCGCGCGTCTACGAAATATGGTTCAACGATGCCATCACCGCATACGATCTCGTGCAAGGGCTATCCTATTCGAGCGATCATGCGCGGCACATGGGCGTGCGGGAAGTGTCGCTTACCGGCGAAGAAGGGAAGGATTATGACGTTTCCGGGGCTTGGGACGAGAAGCTCGAAAACGAGCTGCGTGCGGCGGCGGGGCTTCAGCCGCCCCCGCAGGAAGCGCTCGTGAAGGAACTTTCGCAAACGGAGGACGGCAGAAGGCGCTACGAATATTTCGCATTGGCGTATGAGGGCATAACCATCTACACCCTTACCGAGACGGCAGCCGAGGCGGACGCATGGACGGTGGAGCTCACCGTGCCGCTCGTTGCGTTCGAAAATGCCATCCGGCTTACCAAATGAGTTATCTGTATGCAAGCGGGGGCTTTTTCGCAGCCCCGCCCGCAGGAGCGCGTCCCGAAAGGGGCGCGCTTTCGTTGATCGGAGACAGGGCAAAATCTTTCCGATAAATTTTATGAAAAACTCTTGAAAAATCCCCCGCCGCTGTGCTATAATATCTCTTGAAATTTATAATAGGGTCATTTCGGAACTTTTCCGAAAAGGAAGGAAGTTTTTATGGAAAGAAAGCCTACCAAAATCACCATTATCGGCGCGGGCGCGGTCGGCTCGGCGTGTGCGTTCTCCATCGCCACGCAGCGGCTTGCCGCGGAAATCGCCATCGTGGACGTCAATCAGGCGAAGGCGGAAGGCGAGGCGATGGACATCAGCCA
>CALVLO010000128.1 GCA_944338265.1 uncultured Clostridia bacterium | reverse complement strand
AGCGTGACCTGCTTCTTTGCAAGGATATTTTCCACCTTGCCGAGCACGCCGTCGAGGCTGAAATAGCTCCCCTTTTCCGCATCCGTAAGCGCGGGAAGGGCGGCATCTTGGATGGTGAGCTCTGCGCCGATCTTCTTGCCGCCGAGGAGCGGGATGCCCTCCGCGAGCGTGACATCTGCAAAAATATGGCTGAATGCGCCGTCTGCGCCGTTTGCAAGGCGGAGCGAGATGGGCAGATCGTAGCCGAGAAGCCCGAGCGTTGCGCCGAAGGAAATTTCCCTTCCGTCCGCCGCCGTCTGGAAGTTGCCCGCCAAAATTTGCTGCAACAGCGCCGCGAGATCGAAGGTACTCTCCGCGGGCATCGCGCCACCAAGGAGTCCCGCCAAATCAGATGCGGAAAGCTTGACTTTCGCCTTGCCGCCGTAGTTCACATACAGCATATTGCCCGCATACTCGACGAAAATATCGTCGAACGCGACGCCCGCAAGGCTCAGCCCGCTCAAACGGGCGCGCACGCCGAGCGTCTCGCCTGCAAAATCGATGGTCGCAGTGCCCGTTACGGGCGCGCCGTCCAGCGTGAGATCGAGCCCGAGCGTGACCTGCTTCTTTGCAAGGATATTTTCCACCTTGCCGAGCACGCCGTCGAGGCTGAAATAGCTCCCCTTTTCTGCATCCGTGAGCGCGGGGACACTCTCTTCCGTGAAGGAGAGCGCCGCACCGAGCGTGAGATCGCCGAGAACGGGGATATCGTTAAAGGAAAGTTCCGTCGCCACATGCCCGAGCTGCACGCTGCCCGCCTCGTCGACGAGGAAGTTGAACGTGAGCGGGATCTGCAATCCAAACAGATCGAGCTTGGCTTCGAGCAGGGCGCTCTTGCCATCTTCCGCGGGCGTGAACTTGCCGCTGCCGAGCTGTTCGGTGAGCGCGGTCACATCCAACCCGCCAAGCCCTGCGGAAGCATCGCCGACAAGGGCGAGCACGGCATTCAGGCTCGTTTTGAGGCGGATGCCGCTGCCGAGGCGGAGATAGACGTTGCCGCCTTCGACCTGTACGAATACATCGCCGAGATCCCTGCCGCCCACTTGGATGCCGCGCAGCAGCGCGCGCACTTCGAGCTTGGAAAGATCGGGCGTATCGCTGCCCATGATGGCGGCTGCGTTGAGCGAGACGATCCCCTCCACGGGAGCGCCGTTCACCGTGAGCGCAAGCTTAAAGTTGACGGGACCGCTCAACACGGGCGCGAATGCCGAACCGAGGCACTCCGTCGCCGTAAGTTCGCCGCGCTCGGGCGCACCCGTCGCGGGCTTTGCGGCATATTCACTGAAATATTCTTCGTAGACGTTCGTCTCCGCCTTGGGCGTATCGTACTCATAGACGGTGACGGAGGTAGACGTGCACCCCGCGGCGATCCCCGCCATCTTGGCGGAATACGACTCGCTGATCTCCGACTTCAAGACCTGCCATGTGGCATCGAAGGTATAGGTGATCGCGATCGAATCGAAGCTCGCCTCCGCAATGCCGCCCGTGAAGATCATCTGGTTGATATAGTGGGCGGGCGCCATATCACTTGCGGGATTGAGGTAGTACGTCTGCGAGAAGGTGCCGTCTTCGTTGGTGACGACGGGATCGGCTGCGAGCAGCGTCTCCTCGTTGATGATATACACGGAGAACGCCGTGGCGGGAAGTCCGTTTTTCGACTCAAACTCATCGAGATCCATGTTGCCGTAGGGATCGCCGTCGCGCCACTCCGTATCGATACCGTGATAGGTATCCTTTCCGCCCTTGGCAAGGCGCCAAAGCACGCGGTCCCCCACATAGCAGAACTGCCGCGCCCCCGCGGGACCGATGGAGGAATCGGACGAGGTGACATCCGTCATGATGAGCACGCCGTCATCGAACTGCTTGTAAGTTTCGACGTTCTGATTGATCGTGATGCCGAGCGCCACGCTCTTGACGGTGCCGTGCATCTCCAAATACCAATTTTCCTGCTGCATGAAGCGGGTGTTCATGTAGCCGATGTTTTTGAGCGCGTCGCTCAGATCTGCCGAGGCATAATCGGCGGGCGTGGAGCCGTCCGTCGGAAGCGGGTAGGCAACGGTGACGAAGCCCTCCGCCACCTCGTTGCGCGCGGGCTTTTGAAAAAAGACGGCGTTCACGCCGAATACGCCGAGGCAGAGCACTGCCGCAACGCAAAAACTCGCCAACGTCTTGGTGATGCGGCGGTGATATTTGGCTTTGAGGCGAACGCCGCCCCGTTTTTTACGGAAAGCGCGCGGGCGCTTTTCGTTCTCGATTTGGTGAAGTCCCTCCTCGATATGCTCCTTTTTGGCTTTCATATTCCTCCGATGCGGCATGTGCCGCACTTGTAATCTTTTTTTATGACACGATTGTAACATGATTTTATCGGCATGTCAACAAAATCTATGACATTTTCATGATTTTTCCGAAAGAAATTTATGGGAAACCGCAAAAGGAAAAAATCCTCTCTAAGAGAGGATTTCAAAATGCGGAAAATAGGCTGTTTTTAAGAGGTTTCGCCCAAAGAGATCAGTGCCGCCGTGAGCGCCTCCTCCGCGGGATGATGCACGAGAAAATCGCGCGGGAGCGCGCCCTCCTCCGCCCGTTCAAGGGCGAGCCTGCCGTGTCGCAACACGACGGCGCGGTGCGAGAGCACGGCTGCCTCGTGCACATCGTGCGTGACGAAGACGACCGTCTCCTTTTTCTCCTGCCAAAGCTCCGCCACAAGGGAAATGAGCGTGCGCTTTAAGGAGAGATCGAGCGAGGAAAAGGGCTCGTCCATCAAGAGCAGCTCGTGCGAGTACAAAAACGCCCGCGCAATGGCAACACGCTGCCGTTCCCCGCCGGAAAGCTGCTGCGGGTACGACTTTTCGCGCCCCGCGAGCCCGACTTTGGCAAGCATATCCCCCACTTCGCCCCACCGTTCTTTGGGGAGCACGAAGCGCAAATTTGCCTCCGCCGTCAGGTTGGGAAGAAGCTTGGGCGATTGGAAGAGGTAGGAACAGGGCAGCCGCCCCTCCACCGTGCCCTCGCAGGAAGTCAGCCCCGCAAGGATATTGAGCAGCGTCGTCTTGCCCGCGCCGCTCTCGCCGAGGACTGCCGTGATCTGCCCCTTGGGAAATTCGAGCGTAAGATCATCGAGCGCGAGGCGCTCGCCGTAGCGCTTGGTAACGTGTTCGAGCTTCATCTGCGCCACCTCACGATCAGCACATAGGCAAGACGGCACAATCCCTCGAGCGCAAAGCCCAAAAGGACGGTGACGAGGGTGAGCGCCATCAGGCGAGGCATCTGCAGATAGATCTGTGCCTCCTGCATCATGCCGCCGAGCGAGCGGTAGGTCGAGGCGATGACTTCGCCCGAGATGACGACTTTCAGCCCGAGCGAGAAGATCGAACCCGCCTGTTTGAGCAGGGTCGGCGCGGCGAGCGGCAGATACATTTTTGCAATTTTCCGCCCTATTCCGACGCGGAACGCCTTCGTCAGTTCGCCGTACTCCTCCCCCACCTCGTCAAGCGCGGCGAGCGCGGCGGCATACGCCGCGGGAAAGAGAACGA
>CALVLO010000127.1 GCA_944338265.1 uncultured Clostridia bacterium | reverse complement strand
AAAAGGAGAGCTCCCCCTCTTTGAGCAGCGCAAACTCTCCGTCCTCGAGCAGAAAGAGCCTGCGCCCTTCGGCGGCAATGGCGGGAATATCGCTCGCCGCATACAGCCCGTCTTCGTCGCATCCTGCAACGAGCGGGCTCGCGCGCCGCGCCAGAACAATGCCCTCCTCCCCCTCCTTCATCACGGCGATGGCATAGGAGCCCTCCAACATGTTGCAGGCAGCGTGCACAGCATGCAGCAGATCCCCATCCGCCGCGGCAATGAGGTGCGCGATGACCTCGCTGTCCGTATCCGAAGCAAACGTCTCGCCGCGCACCATGCAGGCGGCTTTGAGCGAAGCGGCGTTCTCGATGATGCCGTTATGGACGATGCAGACGCCGCCAAAACAATGGGGATGCGCGTTGCGTTCGGAGGGCGCGCCGTGCGTCGCCCAGCGGGTATGCCCGATCCCGCCCTGCCCCGCAAGCGTCCGCGCCCGCTCCAACCCCTTTACCCGCCCCTTGCGTTTGAGCAGCGCGATCTTCCCGCCGTCGGAGAGCGCGATCCCCGCCGAGTCATAGCCGCGGTATTCGAGCCGCGCAAGCCCGTCGAGCAGGATGGGCGCGGCGCGCTTTCTGCCGAGATAGCCGACGATGCCGCACATCACAGCACCTCCGCCGCGGCGCGCACCGCCTGCCCGATGCGCTCCATCGCCCCGTCAAGATCGCCCTCCCCCTCCACGAGGATGCGGACGGCGGGCTCCGTCCCCGAAGCGCGCACCACCACGCGCAGCCCATCCTCCTCGGCGAGGCGCACCGCCTCCCGCACGGCGGCATTCTCCACCGCCGCACGCCCCGCCTGCGTGCGGATATTGCACTCCCGCTTGGGCAGGGGCACATAGCCGCGCACGAGGCAGGAGAGCGGGCACTTGCGCGCAAGCACCGTCTCCGCAACGCACAGCGCCGTCAGAACGCCGTCGCCCGTCGTCGCATATTTGCGGAAGATGACGTGCCCGGATGGCTCGCCGCCGAGCATCCATCCGCTCTCCGCAAGCGCTTCGGCGACGTACTTATCTCCCACGGGCACGCGGCGCACGGCGATCCCCTCCCGCGCGAGCGCACGCTCCAACCCGCCGTTTGCAAGGACGGTCGTCACCACGCCGCAGCATCCGGGCTCGCCCCGCCCGCGCAGATCCTTGGCAGAAAGGTACAAAATGCCGTCGCCGTCCACGATCTCCCCCCGCTCATCCACGCAGATGCAGCGGTCGGCGTCGCCGTCGAAGGCAAACCCCAGATCGAGCGCACGCTCCAAAACGAGGGCGCGCAGGGCATCGGGGCGGGTGGAACCGCACCCCGCGTTGATGTTCGTCCCGTCGGGCGAGGCGCCGATGACAAAGGTCTCCGCCCCGAGCGCATCGAACACCGCCTTGGCAATGGCGAACGCGCTGCCGTTGGCGCAGTCGAGCCCCACCCGCAGCCCGCGGAAGGAGGTGCGCGGAATGGAGAGCAGATAGGCAAGATAGCGGTTGCGCCCCGCCACAAAGTCCACCGTCCGCCCGATTTCCGCGCCCGTCGCAAGCGGAAGGGAGCCGCCGTCGAGATACGCCTCCACGCGGGCAAGCACCTCTTCGGAGAGCTTTTCGCCGTCGCTGCCGAAGAGCTTGATGCCGTTATCCGCAAAGGGATTGTGGCTCGCGGAGATCATCACGCCGCTGTCAAATCCCTCCGTCCGCACGAGATAGGCAACGGAGGGCGTCGTTGTCACATGCAGCAAATAGACGTCCGCCCCCGAAGCCGCAGCCCCCGCGGCGAGCGCGTATTCGAGGGCATAGGAGGAGCGGCGCGTATCCTTGCCGAGGACGATGCGCACCCGTTCCCCCTTCCCGCGGGCGTGATGGCAGCCCAAAAAACGTCCCACGCGAAAGGCGTGCACGGCGGTGAGCCGCTCGTTTGCCTTGCCGCGAAAGCCGTCCGTTCCGAAATATTTCATAGCACCTCCCTTGCAGCGCGCATAGTCCATCCTATGCGCCCCCTTGCAAAGAAGGTGCTATTTGCATGCTATTTGAGGTAGCGCTCCGCCCTGTCCTTTTTGATCGTCTCGCGGCTCCTTCCGATGCAGAAGTCGTGCGCGGCAAGATCGCGCGTAAGCGTCGTCCCCGCCGCAAGGTAGGCGCCGTCGCCCACCTGCACGGGCGCAACGAGGTTGCAATTGCTCCCGATGAACGCTCCTATCCCCACGCGGGTGCGAGATTTGCGCTTTCCGTTGTAGTTGACGAACACCGCCCCGCAGCCGACGTTGACGCGCTCGCCAAGGTCGGCATCCCCCACATAGGCGAGGTGCGAGATCTTGCATCCGTCGCCGATGCGGGCATTTTTGAGTTCGACGAAGTCGCCGATGCGGCAGTCGTCCCCCACGGCGGAGGCGGGGCGCAGGCGGGCAAAGGGACCCACCGTGCACCGCTTGCCCACGCGGGCATGGTGCAAAACGCTGCTCTCCACCCGCGTGCCCGCGCCGATCACGCTGTCCTGCACAAAGCTCTCCCCCACGATCTCCGCATCCTCGCCCACGGTGCTGTTGCCCGTGATGCAGGTGCCCCGCCCGATCCGCACCCCTCTTCCGAGCTGCACGGTGAGATCGACGCGCGCCCCCTCCTCCACGAGCGCGCCGCGGGCGGCGTGATACGCCGCGCTCTCCCGCTCCGCAGCCGCGAGCATGCGGGGATAGTCTGCAAGCGCAAACATGCCGTCCGCAGGGTCGCTCCCCTCGCGGAAGGAGCCGCCGCGCTCCAGATATCCGCCGCGGAAGCGCACGCTGCCCGTGTGCACGGAGAGGAAGCGGGTCACCTCCTCCGCCGTCAGAAAGGGATAGACGGGGTAGAGCACGAGCTTTTCGCCCGCAGGGAGCGCCCCGCTCACGACCTCCGCCCCGAGCGCCTCGCGCATGCGCACAAGGCAGCTCTTGCCGAGCAAGTCCAGATCGTAGCTCTGTATTCCGCGGAAGTTGAAAAAGCTGCGTTTTACAAGATATATCTTCATATTCACCATACTGTAAGGGAGTCTGCACCCGCGCAACCTCTGCGCGCTATGCACATACAGTATCATACGAACGCGCCGCGCCCGTTTAGAACGGGCGCGGCGCGCATTGTGCAAAAATTCTATAAAACGCAGTCCCGCGGCGGGATTTCAGCGCAGCGCGCGCTCCACCGCCTTGCGGTAAGCCAAATAAGATGCCTCGCGCGCCGCCCGCAGCCGCGCATTTGGCACAAAGCGCCGCCCGCTCCTGCGCAGGGCAGGCAGCGCGCCTTCCTCCGCGATCCCCAAGGCGAGCATCGCCAAAAACGCCGCACCGAGCGCCGTACTCTCCCGCTCGGCAGGGCGGTCCACCTCCACGCCCAGCACATCCGCCTGAAACTGCATCAAAAAGTCATTCGCCGAAGCCCCGCCGTCACAGCGGACGGAAGAGAGCGCCATGCCGCCGTCGCGGCGCATGCAGTCCGCAAGGTCGCGCGCGCCGAAAGCGATGCTTTCGAGCACGGCACGGACGAGCTCCGCCCGTCCCGTCTGCTGCGTGATGCCCGTAAACATCCCGCGCGCATCGGGCGCCCAATAGGGCGCGCCGAGCCCCGTAAACGCGGGCACGAAGGAGACGCCGCCCGTATCCGGAATGCTCTCC
>CALVLO010000126.1 GCA_944338265.1 uncultured Clostridia bacterium | reverse complement strand
GCTTGGAGCGCGTCCGCGGCGAGCGCAAGCATTTTGTTTTTATCTGCCTCGGAAGAAAACGCCGCGGCATTCGCGTGCGCTTTCGCAAGCCGACACGTCTCGGAAATGGTCATACCGTGCCCCCTTCATATAAAAAATATCATACGGAAACGCGCGGCGCTGTCAAATGCGCCGTGCAGAACATTACGCCTCTTCTTCCTCTTCGGGAAGTTCGACGTTGTGCCAAACCGTCTGCACATCGTCGTTCTCGTCGAGTTTATCAAGCATCTTTTGGAAGGTCTCGAGCTTGTCCGCGGGGAGCGCGATCTTGCTCTGCGGGAACATGCCGAGCTCGGCGCTCAAAAATGAGAGCCCCTTCTCTTCGAGGAATTTACGCACTTCGGAGAAGGCGGGCACGGAGGTATACACCTCGTAGGCGTCCTCCTGCGTGACGACGTCGTCCGCCCCCGCCTCGATGGCATAATCGGTGATGGTATCCTCATCGAGATCGGGCGTGCGCTCAACGACGATGAGCCCCTTATGATCAAACATATAGGAGACGGAACCCGTCGTTCCCAAAGAACCGCCGTGCTTGCTCATGATGGCGCGCACGTCGCCCGCGGTGCGGTTGTTATTATCGGTGAGCGTGGAGATGATGACCGCCGCGCCGCCCACACCGTACCCTTCGTAGGTGAGTTCCTTATAATCCCTGTCGCCGAGCTCGCCCGCCGCGCGCTTGATGGAGCGCTCGATGTTATCGTTGGGCATGTTCGCCGCCTTCGCCTTGGCGATGACGTCCGCAAGCTTGGAGTTGGTGGAGGGATTGGGGTTGTTACGCGCCGCAACGGCGATCTCCCTGCCGAGCTTGGTAAAGATCTTGCCGCGGGCAGCGTCCGCCTTGCCCTTCTTTGCCTGAATGTTGTGCCATTTGCTGTGACCTGACATAAAATACCTCTTATAAACTCAAATTCATGCTCTGCGCAGGGCATACATGAGGATGCCCGCAGAGACCGCCGCGTTCAGGCTCTCACACCGCCCGTCCATGGGGATGCGCACCGTAAACGCGGCGCGGGTGCGCGTTTCTTCGGAAAGCCCGCTCCCTTCGCTGCCGATGGCAAGGCAAAACTTTGCAGGTGGAGCAAAGGAAAATACATCCTCCCCCGCCATATCCGCCGCAATCAGCGGAACGCCGCCGAGCGCGGAGAAGACCTCCTCCCGCGTGCCCTGCATGATGCGGGCGAAGAACACGCCGCTCATGCTCGCGCGCACGCTCTTGGGCGAGAACGGATCGGCGCAGCCGGCAAGATACAGTTCCCCATACCCCGCCGCGACCGCAGTGCGGACGATCGCGCCTACGTTGGACGGATCCTGCAAGCCGTCCAGAAACAGGCACCTGCCCTTTGGCGGCTGCACGGCGTGCGCGGGAATGACGACCTCTGCGGCGATTCCCTGCGGCGATTTTTCATCGCAGACGGCGGAAAACGCATCCGCGCCGAGCACAACGGCGGGCAGCGCATACGTCTCCCCCGCGTAGTCCTCCCGCACGGCGAGCCGCCGGATGCAAAGCCCCGCACCCACTGCCTCGCGCACCATCTTCACGCCCTCGACGAGGAACGTGCCCCGCGCGCGCCTGCCCTTTTTCTCTTTAAGAGAGGCAAGCTCCTTCACGAGCGAGTTTTGTTTGGAAAGGATGACCATACAAAAGCGCGAAAAAAGCCTTTTTGCAAAGGCTTTCTCTCGTCAGATGGCGGCTTTCGCCTTGCTGCAGATGTCCGCAAACGCGGCGGCATCCGTCACGGCGAGGTCGGCGAGCACCTTGCGGTTGAGCTCGATCCCTGCCGCCTTCAACCCGTGCATGAGCTTGGAATAGCTCAGCCCGTTCTCGCGTGCGCCCGCGTTGATACGGGCGATCCACAGAGCGCGCATATCGCGCTTTCTGCGCTTTCTGCCGATATAGGCATAGTTGAGCGACTTCATCACCGCTTCGCGGGCGATGCGGTAGTTCTTGCTCTTGCAGCCGAAGTAACCCTTGGCAAGTTTTAAGATCTTTCTGCGCTTTTTAACGCCGTTTACGCCTCTTTTAATACGCATAATTCACCTCCTCAGTCCTTGTAGGGGATCATCCTCTTGACGTTGTTCTCCTGCGCCGAGGAGACGAGCGTCGTCTGACGCAAATTTCTCTTTCTCTTTCTGTTCTTGGTCTCAGCCTTGTGGTTCTTGCCGCCGTGGGGCCTGTTGACCTTGCCGGTGCCCGTGAGCCAAAAGCGCTTTTTCGAGCCGCTGTGCGATTTCTGTTTCGGCATACCTGTATCCTCCGATGATTTTTTCGTGATTTATGCTACATGCCCCTGCGGGCGTGTATCCGTTATTTTTTGGCGGGAGCCAAAATCATGATGAGGTTGCGCCCCTCCTGATTGACGGGCTTTTCGATGACGGCGATCTCTTTGAGCATCTCAAAAAAGTTCATCATCACGTTGCGCCCGAGGTGCGCATGCGCCATCTGCCTGCCGCGGAGGCGGATGGTGACTTTGACCTTGTTCCCCGCTTCGAGGAATTTGGTCGCCTGCTTCGCCTTCACGTTGACGTCGCCGACGTCGATGGTGACGGAGAGCTGCACCTCTTTGAGTTCCACGATCTTCTGATTGCGCCTGTTCTCCTTCTCTTTTTTCGCCTGTTCAAATTTGAACTTGCCCCAATCCATGATCTTGCACACGGGCGGAACGGCGTTGGGAGAGATCTTCACGAGATCCAGCCCCGCGTCCTCCGCAAGGCGCATCGCGTCGCGCGGCGACATGACGCCGAGCATTTCCCCCGTCTCCGAGATCACGCGGATCTCGCGGTCGCGGATTTCCCCATTCATCTGATTTTGCGTTTTAATACTTCCACCTCGATGAAAAAAGAATAGGGTCGCGCAAAGGCGACCCGTGAAAATTTCAGTGCGCGATTCCGCGCAGCTTTTTCGAATTTTCATTGACCCGTTCCGCAGAGCAGACACGGGGAGAAGGGTTTGCCTCTGCTTGACGGTATTATTTTAGCAGAAGCCGCCCGCCCTGTCAAGGAATTTTCCCCTGTTTTTGCAAGATTTTTCAGAAGATGGTCTTTTCGCGGTCTTCCTTCAAAACGAGATCGAAAAACGCCTGTTTCGCCATCGCGCCGACGTCTCCTTCGCCGCGGCGGCGCACGGAGACGGTGCCCTCCTCCACCTCTTTGTCGCCGACGATGAGCTTATAGGGCACCTTCTCGAGCTCGGCATCGAGGATCTTCCTGCCGATCTTCTCCTTTCTGAGGTCGGCGGAGGCGCGCAGCCCCATCCCCGCCATCTCCTTCACGAGCTGCGTCGCATACTCCGCGGCGCGGTCGGTAACGGGAAGCACCTTGACCTGTTCGGGCGCGAGCCACACGGGGAATTTGCCCGCAAAGTGCTCGATGAGGATGCCGATAAAGCGCTCGATGGAGCCGAACACGACGCGGTGGATCATGATCGGGCGGTGCTTCATCCCGTCCTCACCCACATATTCAAGGTCGAAGCGCTGCGGCATCTGGAAATCGAGCTGGATGGTGCCGCACTGCCAGGTGCGCTTGATGGAGTCTTCGAGGTGGAAATCGATCTTGGGGCCGTAGAAGGCGCCGTCGCCCTCGTTGACGACGTAGTCCAGCCCGATGCTGTCCAGCGCGGCGCGCAGGGCGTTCGTCGCCGCCTCCCAGTCCTCGTCGCTGCCGATGGAATTTTCGGGACGGGTGGAGAGTTCGACGTGAT
>CALVLO010000125.1 GCA_944338265.1 uncultured Clostridia bacterium | reverse complement strand
CGCTTTACCGGGCGGTGAATGTGTCGCGGCCGTCGCTGATCCGCACGGAGGCGGACGAGCTGACCTACCCGCTGCATGTGCTCATCCGCTACGAGATGGAAAAGGGGATGCTGGATGGCAGCGTGACGGAGGAGAACGCCGAAGAAGTCTGGAACGCGAAGTACAGGGAATACCTCGGCGTGGAGGTGCCGCACGCGGGCTTGGGCATTGCGCAGGATATGCACTGGTACGGCGGCGAGCTCGGCTATTTCCCCACCTATGCGCTGGGTTCGGCGTATGCCGCGCAGATGCTTGCGGCGATGCGCGCCGACTTGGATGCGGACGCTGCGATGGGGGAGGAGACGGTTGCGACGATCGCCGCGTGGCTCAAAGAGCACATCCACAAATACGGCGCTTCCATGCCGCCTGCCGCCATCTTGGAGCATGCCTGCGGCGCGCCCTTCGATGCGCGTTACTATATAAACTACCTCAAAGAAAAGTATGCCGCGCTGTGCGGCATTGCGCCGTAAGGAGAAAAGATGGACTATACGCTTGTGACTGGCGCGTGCGGCGGTTTGGGCGGCGCGTTCGTAAACCTGCTTGCCGAGCGGGGGGAGCCGCTCTTTCTTACAGGGCGGAGCGAGGCAAAGCTTGCGGTGCTTGCAGGGGCGCTTTTGGAGAAGTTTCCCGCGCTGCCCGTTCTCATCCGCGCGTGCGACCTTGCGGACAGCGCCTCGCGGCAGGCGCTCTTTGCCTATGCCGATGCGCGCGGCGCGCGCTTTTCCCGCCTCGTGTATGTGGCGGGCGTGGATATTCAGAAGGCGGCGGAAGAGTACAGCGAGGAGAAGATCGTCTTGCAGGCGCGCGTCAATCTGGAGGGTGCGGTCTCTTTGGCGCATGAGGTCTTTCTTCGCCGAAGCGAACAAAAGCTGTGCGAGCTGTTGGCGGTGGGGAGCATGTCGGCAAGTACGCCCATGCCCTACTTTGCGCTGTACAGCGCGACGAAGAAGGGGCTCGAGCAGTTTTGGGTGGCGCTCCGCAGCGAAGTGAAGGGGCGCGCCAAGGCGACGGTGGTGCTCCCGGGCGGCATTCCCACGCGGGAGGACATCATCGAAAATATCAAGTCGCACGGGTGGTTCGGGCGCGTTTCGGCGCTCCCGCCCGAGAAGGTCGCCGCCGCCTCCCTCATAGCCGTGGCGCGCAACCGGCGCAGGAAGGTGATCGGCTTTTGGAACAAGATCTTGTACGGGTTGGAGCACCTTGTCCCGCTCTCCGTGCGCCTTGCGGTGATCGCCAGGATCTGGAGCAAAACGCAAAAGGACGCATTTTGAAAACGCGCCGCACGTTCCCGTGCGGCGCGCTGCATTGCAAAAGGTTTATTTCTTCTTTTTGATCTCTTCTTCCTCTTCCGCGGTGGAGAAGGAGAAGCCGATGCGCTCGCTGCGTTTAAGGAGCAGGCGGACAAATTCATCGTAATACGCCTCTTTGATGACGATGACGGTGTAGCGCGTCTTTTCGCTGTCGAAGTAGACGGCGAGCTTGCGCGCCCCCTGAAAGAGGTGCACGGAGACGATGCTTTCGATGGGATAGCCCATGCGGATGACGCCGAACACGAGGATGAGCTTCTTTTCCGTGAGGATGTATTCCGAGCGGATGACGGCGGCGAGCATGACGACAAAGAGCGCGCTGCTCACGAGATAGAGGAGCGCATATTTGCACCATTCGAGCACGGAGCCGAGCTCTCCGCCGCGGACAAATTCCACGAACTGCCACGTTGTGAGGGCGAACCCCGCCGCGGCAAACGCGATCCCGAGGCAGAGGAGCGCCAAGACGGGCGCGGAGAAGCGGAAGCGCCAACGGGGGAGCGCGGGCTGCCCGTTCGGCGCGCCTTCGGGTGTGGGAATGGGAGTGAGATCGTTCATGCCACAAGTATAGCAAATATTTTGCAAAAAGGCAAGCGGGGCGGCGCATCCGCGTGCATTTCCTCTGTTTTTTTGCGCGGGGCGGGAAAATGGGCGCAAATGCGGGAGGCGAATGCTTGAAAAATTGTGCGGGATGCGGTATAATGGCTATAATGTATTCTTTCACAAATTCCAAAACGGAGGCTTAACGGCATGGTCAAACTCATCAAACAGGGCGTCTACTATACGGAGGGGCGCATCGTAAAGGAGTCGCAGGCGTTCTTTACTTCGGATAAGAAGGAGGCGGCTGTAAAAAATACCCTCTCCTATGCCATCTTAAAGGCGCACAATGCGGGCGGTGAGGAGGATCTGCGCCTCCGCTTTGACGCCATTGCCTCGCACGATATCACTTACGTCGGCATCATTCAGACGGCGAAGGCGAGCGGGCTCAAAGAGTTTCCCATTCCCTATACCCTCACCAACTGCCACAATTCCCTGTGTGCGGTGGGGGGGACCATCAACGAGGACGATCACGTCTTTGGGCTCTCCGCGGCGAAAAAGTACGGCGGCGACTATGTGCCCGCGCACATCGCCGTCATCCACCAATACATGCGCGAATGCGCCGCAAAGTGCGGGGCGATGATCCTCGGCTCCGATTCGCACACCCGCTACGGGGCGCTCGGCACGATGGCGGTGGGCGAGGGCGGCCCCGAGCTCGTGAAGCAGCTCCTCCGCCAGACTTACGACGTCAAGCGCCCGCCCGTTGTTGCCGTCTACCTCAAAGGCAAACTGAGAAAGGGCGTCGGCCCGCAGGATGTGGCGCTCGCCCTCGTGAAGGCGACGTTTGCGAGCGGCTTCGTCAAAAATAAAATTTTGGAGTTTATCGGCCCCGGCATTGCCAATCTCTCTATGGATTATCGCATCGGCATCGACGTGATGACGACGGAGACGACCTGCCTCTCTTCCATCTGGGAGACGGACGAGAAGACGCAGGAGTTTTTCCGCATCCACGGCAGGGAGGGGGATTACAAGGAGCTCCAAGTCCGCCAGCCCGCCTATTACGACGGCGCCGTTACCATCGATCTTTCGCGCGTGGAGCCCATGATCGCGCTGCCCTTCCATCCCTCCAACGCCTATACCATCCGCGAGTTCCTCGCCGACCCCGTTCCGCTCCTCAAAAAGGCGGAGGAGCAGGGCAGGAAGCTCAAGGGGGACGAGAGCTTTACCCTCACCGATAAGGTGAGAGATGGCAAAGTGTACGTCGATCAGGGCGTGATCGCGGGCTGCGCGGGCGGCGGCTACGAGAACGTTGCGGAGGCGGCGGAGATCTTGCGCGGCAAGAGCGTGGGCACGGGCGAGTTTGCGCTCAGCGTCTACCCTGCGTCGCAGCCCGTGTATAAGGCGCTCACCGAGGGCGGCTATGTGGGGACGCTGATGGAGGCGGGCGCCGTGGTGAAGACGGCGTTCTGCGGACCCTGCTTCGGCGCGGGCGACGTGCCTGCGAACAACGGGCTCTCCATCCGTCACACCACCCGCAATTTTGAGAACCGCGAGGGCAGCAAGCCCGCGGCGGGGCAGCTTGCGGCGGTCGCGCTCATGGATGCGCGCTCGATCGCGGCGACGGCGGCAAACGGCGGCGTGCTCACCTCCGCGCTCGACTACGAGTACAACAAGCGCGTGAAAAAGTATAAGTTCGACGGCAAGATCTACGAAAACCGCGTCTACCACGGCGCGGGCAAGCCCGATAAGAGCGCCGAGCTCGTCTACGGCCCCAACATTGCCGATTGGCCCGAACAGATCGCGCTCGGCAAGCACCTTCTCATGAAGGTGGTCTCCGTCCTCACCGACCCCGTGACGACGACGGACGAGCTCATCCCCTC
>CALVLO010000124.1 GCA_944338265.1 uncultured Clostridia bacterium | reverse complement strand
CGGTGGGCATCATGAAGGCGTACTCCACCTGCGTTGGCGAGGGTCCCTTCACCGCAGAGTACTTCGGCGAGAAGGCAGAGGCGCTCCGCGCGGCGGGCGGCGAGTACGGCGCTGCGACGGGCAGACCGCGCAGGGTAGGTCCCTTCGACGTGGTCGCCTCCCGTTACGGCATCCGCTGCCAAGGGGCGGATGAGATCGCGCTCACCAAGCTGGATGTGCTCTCCTCTTTCAAGGAACTCGAGATCTGCACGGCGTATGAGCTCGACGGCAAGATCATCCATGAATTTCCCTTCTCCGATGCGCTCGACAGGTGCAAGCCCGTCTTCGAGAAAGTGCCGGGCTGGAACTGCGATATTTCGGGCTGCCGCACGTTTGCGGCGCTCCCCAAGGCAGCGCAGGACTATGTGAAGCGCATCGAAGCGCTCTGCGAATGCAAGATCACCTTTGTTTCGGTAGGGGCGGAGCGCGACGCCATCATCGAAAAGTAAATTTGTAGTTTTCAGCCGCGCTGCGGCGCGGATACGGCTATGCAGAAAAAATTTTGGAAGATGCACGGCATCGGCAACGATTATATCTACTTCGATTGCTTTTCGTGGCAGCCGGAGGATGCCGCCGCCCTCGCGATGAGGCTTTCGGACCGCCATTTTTCGGTGGGGGGAGACGGCATCGTGCTCATCCTGCCGAGCGGACGGGCGGATGCGCGCATGCGCATGTTCAACGCCGACGGGAGCGAGGGGAAGATGTGCGGCAACGCCATCCGCTGCATCGGGAAATTTTTGTACGAAGTCAAGGGCATGCAAAAGCCCGTCCTCACGGTAGAGACGCTAAGCGGAATCAAGACGCTCAAAATAGAGGCGGAAGGGGGCGTTGTGCGTTCCGTCTGAGTCGATATGGGTGCGGCGGAACTTGCGCCCGCCCGCATCCCCGCAGCGTTTGCAGGGGAGCGCGTCGTGAATGCGCCGCTCGATGTGAACGGCACGCAATACCGCGTGACTTGCGTTTCGATGGGCAATCCGCACTGCATTACGTTTGTGGAAGATCCGTATGCGCTCGATTTGGAAAAGATCGGTCCCGCATTCGAGCATCATCCCGCCTTCCCTGAGCGCGTGAACACCGAGTTTGTGCGCGTTGACGGGAAGAACGAACTCACGATGCGCGTCTGGGAGCGCGGCAGCGGCGAGACGTGGGCTTGCGGCACGGGCGCCTGTGCGGTCGCCGTGGCGGGCGTGCTCAACGGCTTTTGCGAGGCGGGCGCGGATATTACCGTGCATCTGCGCGGCGGCGATCTCACCATCAGATATACGCCGAATGCCGTTTTTATGACGGGTCCTGCGGCGTTTGCCTTTACGGGAGAAGTGGAAATCTGACCGCGGGTGCGGTTTTTAGCGAAAACACGAAGGAGAACGGCTTATTTATGGCAAAATACATTTTCGTTACGGGCGGCGTTGTTTCGGGGCTCGGCAAGGGCATTACGGCGGCATCTTTGGGCAGGCTTTTGAAGATGCGCGGCTATAAGGTCGCTTCGCAGAAGCTCGATCCCTATATCAATATCGACCCCGGCACGATGAGCCCCTATCAGCACGGCGAAGTGTTCGTTACCGAAGACGGCGCGGAGACCGACCTCGATCTGGGGCATTACGAGCGCTTTATCGACGAAAATCTCAATAAATTCTCCAACCTTACCACGGGCAAGGTGTATTGGAACGTGCTCACCAAGGAGCGCGCGGGCGAATACCTCGGGCAGACGGTGCAGGTAATCCCGCACGTCACCAACGAGATCAAGTCTTTCATCTATCAGGTGGGCAAGTCTACGGGCGCCGATATCGTCATCACCGAGATCGGCGGTACGACGGGCGACATCGAGAGCCAGCCCTTCCTCGAAGCCATCCGCCAGGTCTCCCGCGAAGTGGGGCGGGAGAACTGCTGCTTCATCCACGTTACGCTCGTGCCCTATATCTCGGGCTCGTGCGAGTTCAAGAGCAAGCCCACGCAGCACTCCGTGAAGGAGCTGCAGGGGATGGGCATCTTCCCCGATATCATCGTGGCGCGCGTCGATGCGCCCATGCCGCAGAGCATCCGCGAAAAGATCGCCATGTTCTGCAATGTGGAGCCCGATTGCTGCATCGAGAACCTCACCGTTCCCGTTTTGTACGAGGCGCCCATGATGCTCGAAAAGAGCAACCTTTCCACCATCGTCTGCAAGATCTTGCACCTCGATCCAAAAAAGATCGACATGACGGAATGGCAGGCGATGCTCGCGCGCATCCACGCGCGCACCAAACATGTGAAGATCGCGCTGTGCGGAAAATATGTGCAGCTGCACGATGCCTATCTCTCCGTTGCCGAAGCGCTTGCGCACGGCGGCTACGAGACGGGCGCGGAGGTGGAGATCGACTGGGTGGATACCGAGGCGCTCACCGAAAAGAACGTGAAGGAGCGGCTCAAAGGGGTGGACGGCGTCCTCATCCCCGGCGGGTTCGGCGGAAGGGGCATCGAGGGCAAGGTGCTTGCCTGCCGCTATGCGCGCGAGCGCAATATCCCGTACCTCGGCATCTGCCTCGGCATGCAGGTCGCCGTCATCGAATACGCGCGGGATGTGCTCGGCATCAAGGATGCGAACTCCTCCGAGTTCTGCCCCGAGGGCAAGAACTCCGTTATCGACCTTATGCCCGATCAGTACGGCGTGAAGATGGGGGGGACGATGCGCCTCGGTGCTTACCCCTGCCTCGTCTTGGGCGAGCGGATGAAGGAGGCGTATGGTACGGAGCTCGTGCAGGAGCGCCACCGCCACCGCTTTGAGTTCAACAACGATTACCGCGAGCAATTTGAAAAGGGCGGCATGAAGATCGCGGGCACTTCGCCCGACGGAACGCTGTGCGAGGCGGTGGAAGTTCCCGCAAACGACTTCTTTGTGGGCGTGCAGTTCCACCCCGAGTTCAAATCCCGCCCCAACAATGCGCATCCCCTGTTCCGCGAATTTATCCGCCATGCGGTAAAATATGCCGAAAAAAAGCAGGCAAAGTGACATGAAGATCAACGAAAATTTTCTCAAACTCAAAGACAGCTATCTCTTTGCGACGGTGGGCAGGAAGACTGCCGAATACCGCGCGGCGCATCCCGAGAAGGAGATTATCCGCCTTTCCATCGGCGACGTGACGCTGCCGCTTGCGCCCGTCGTCATCGAGGCGATGCACAGAGCCGTTGACGATATGGCACGCAAGGAGACCTTTAAGGGCTATGGGCCCGACCAGACGTGCTACGGCTACGAGGCGCTCATCGGTTCCATCCTTGCAAGCTATGCCCGCAAGGGCGTCTCGCTCGAGACTTCGGAAGTGTTTATTTCGGACGGCGCGAAGTCGGATTGCGGCAATATCCTCGATATTTTCTCGTCAAAGAATACCGTTTTGGTGCCCGATCCCGTCTATCCCGTCTATCTGGATACCAACGTGATGGCGGGCAGGAAAGTGATTTTTGCCGACGCGACGGAGGCGAACGGCTTTTTGCCCATGCCCGACGCCAAGGTGAAGGCGGATATCATCTATATTTGTTCGCCCAACAATCCCACGGGCGCGGCATACACGCGCGAGCAGCTCAAGGCATGGGTGGACTATGCCAACAAGCGCGGCGCCGTCATTTTGTATGACGCCGCCTACGAGCACTTCGTGAGCGATAGCAGCCTTGCGCGCAGCATTTACGAAGTGGAGGGCGCGAAGGAGTGCGCCATCGAGCTTTGCTCCTATTCCAAGACGGCGGGCTTTACGGGCGTGCGCTGCGGCTACACCATCG
>CALVLO010000123.1 GCA_944338265.1 uncultured Clostridia bacterium | reverse complement strand
TCTTTTCCTCCGGGTACTAAGATGTTTCAGTTCCCCGGGTTCCCTCCGTTATCCCTATGTGTTCAGGATACGGTAACACGACATTACTCGTGCTGAGTTCCCTCATTCGGACATCTGCGGATCACAGGATGTTTGCTCCTCCCCGCAGCTTTTCGCAGCTTGCCACGTCCTTCTTCGGCGCCATATACCAAGGCATCCTCCGTGAGCCCTTCGTAGCTTGATCTTTCTACTCGTCTCTTCGTTCAACAAAAATTCTATGACTTTTACTCGGCCGATCTTCACAATCCAGAGTCCGACTTATCGTCTTTAACGTCAAAATTGTATTAACCGGCGCACGCACTTTCATGCGTGCTTTTAGAATTTCTCTTTGCCTTACGTACTTTTCTTGCTATACAGTTGTCAATCTGCGGGTTTCCTGCATCGGCAGGAGCTTTTTCATGGAAAAAGCAAGCTGTCTTGCGAGACAGCCTACATATATTAGCACGGATAAAGAAATTCGTCAAGCATTTTTTGAGTTTTTTTGCGGATTTTTTCGGAATAATTTCCGCGTTTGTCCCTTCCTCGGATACACCCCCGCTCCTAATACAATATATAGTATAGCCTTGGGCGAGATGCCCTATCCGTACAAAAAAAGAGCTCCCTTCAGGGAGCCCGCCCAATCACTTATTTGCAGCCCGAGCACGTCTTGCAATTGCCCGAACATTTTTTGACGGGCTTGCCCGTCGCCGAAAACATTTCGCCCGACCATGCCCGCACAGCCCTTTCGCCGCAGGCAGGGCAGAGAACGGCATCGTCGTAGTGCTTGACAAGTTCATCGAATTTTTTGCCGCAGACAGGACAAACATATTGGAAAAGAGGCATCTTGCTTCCTCCGCGGCGCTAATTCTCTTCCCTTCCGTCGTGCCCGCCGCGGCGTTTGCGGCGCTTGAACTGCCGGGCGGTCTTGATGCGGATGGAATTGGTGGAACGGATGATATAAAAGGAGATGACGCCCGTTATGACGACGGCGATACCGACCACGAGCCAAAATCCCCACGAGAGCCCCTCGAAGGGCACGGGCACGTTCATGCCCCACAAGCTTGCGATGAGCGTGGGCACCGAGATGACGAGCGTGATGACCGCCAAGAGCTTCATAACGATGTTCACGTTGTTGGAAATGACGGAAGCATACGCATCCATCGTACCCGAGAGAATGTCGCGGTAAATATTACACATCTCCATTGCCTGGCGGGTCTCGATGACGACGTCGTCAAACAGATCTTTATACTCCTCGTTGCCCGCGATGGAGGGCATGCGCTCGAGCTTGTTGTAGACGTTGATGTTCGAGCTGAGCGACGTCGAGAAGTAGACGAGCGAATTTTCAATCTCCAAGAGCTGGATGAGCTCCTTATTCTTCATGGAGCGGTGCAGTTCCGCCTGCACACGCAGCGATTTTTTATCGAGCTGGCGCAGGTTGGAGAGGAAACGCTTGGCGTTGCCCATCATAAAGGACAGGATGAAGTGCACGGGCTTTGCGGGATCGACCGCGACGCGGCGGCTGATGAAATCGCCGAGCACGGGATTGCCGCGCAGCGAGACGGTGACGAGGCACTTGCTGTTGTAGATGAGCGCCAAGGGGATGGTCTCGTAGGTATCGCCCTCGTCCGTATCGGTGATGGTGGGCGTATCCAGAAGGCACATAAACGCGCCCTCGTCGCGCTCGGCACGCGCCGTCTCCTCTTCATCGAGCGCGGCTTTGAGCATCTCTTCGGGCACGCCCGTAAGGGCGCATACGTCCTCGACCTCGTCGTCCGTCGGGTTGACGAGATCGACCCAGCAGCCCTCTTCGAACGCCTGAAGCCGCTCGAGCTTCTTATCTTCCTGCGTCTTAAAAAATTTCAGCATAGGCACTTCCCTCTTGCAAGTTGGCTCTTTGTGCATCTTCCGATGCACCGCGGCGCGGGCATGAAAAAACGCACGGGAAAAATCACCGTGCGTCCATCCGCCTCATCGCCCTTGCGGGAGAAAAGCGCTTTCTTTCAGATCACACGGTAGTCTGCATGTTCGTGGCACATCGGTTGTTTGGCGCAGCGTCCATGTATGGCTCCTTCGACCAAAGTCGGTCATTGTTATTATATCCCTTCTCTCGGCGTTTGGCAACTGTTTTTTCAAAAAATTTTTCAGATGACGCACGTCCCCTCCAAAAAACTTTGGATGATGCCCTCTGCATGCGCGCCGCGCGCCGCAAAACAGGCAGCGAGATCGGCGGGAGAAGCCAACTTCCCGCTCTGCCCCTTGTAATAGGCGCGGAGGGCGGAAAAGAAGGCGTCGTCGCCCAAAATGCCGCGCAGACGGTCAAAGAGGATGACGCCCTTATCGTAGGCGATATTGCGGTACTCGTAATCGCCCGAAAAGGCGGTGAGCGGGCGCTGCATGGCGGTATTCTGCTCCCCCTGAAGCTGCGACGTCACCGAAAAATACGCGCGGTAGGCGCTCTCGCTCTCCGCCACGCAGCTGCCGTAGCTCCTGCCGTAGGCGGGATGGGCATCAAAAAAGAGTGCGGCGGAATATTCGGCGAGCCCCTCGTCCTGCCAGGCGTTTCCGAACTGATCGCTCCCCACGGCGGCATACCACCACTGATGCGCCGTCTCGTGCGCGACGACGACGGGCACCTCCTCCGCGCGCAGATCGGCGGCGATCAGCGAGAGCATGGGATACTCCATGCCGCCGTAAGGGAACCCCGTCTGCACCACCGTATAATCGGAGTAGGCATATGCGCCGAACGTCTCCTCAAAATAGGCGAGGCTCTCCGCGGCGCAGGCGAGTGTCTCTTCCGCGTTCTCATCCTCCAAATAGAAGTAGCGGACGGGCGTATCCCCCGCCGAAGTCTCCGCGACGGAAAAGTCCTCGCCGAGCACGAAGGCGACGTCACGCACGTTCTCAAGGCGGACATGGTGGGCAGCTTTTCCCTCTGCGAGCGTGCGCTCGCATGCGCCCGCATGGGCGACGGTATAGCTCTCCGGCACGGTGAGCGTGACGTCGTAGTCGGCGCAGTCGCTCACGAAGGGATCGCCGTTCGAAGAATAGACGTGCTCGCAAAAGCCATCCGCATAGTGGCAGAGGACGGGATAGAAGTTGGCGAGGTTGACGGTGCGCTCCCCCGCGCCGAGGCGGTGCTCGACTTTGGCGAGCTCGACGGAGAACGCCATCGTAAGCACGGCGCGCTCATCCGGATAGAGGGGCGCGGAGAGCTCCGCCTCAAGAATGTTCTCATCCTCCCCCGCTACACGGAACGCGGCGGCGCCCTCGACGGACGTCACCTCGATGCCGCCATAACTCGCCCCGTCGTAATAGGCGGCAGGGGCGTACAGATCGGAGACGGGCGCATACTTCGCACCCTCGCGGTAGGCATTGGGCCAAAGCTGGAATTTGAGCGTCTCCCACGCCGTATCGCTCGTGTTGACGATCTCTGCCGTCATCGTCGCCTCCAAACGGCGCTCTTCGGGGAAATACTCCGCCGCAATGGTGTAGCCCGTGCGACCCGCCTCGGGAGCGCACGCGGCGGCAACGGGCAGCATGCCCGCCGCAAGGAGGGCTGCAAGCCCGAAACATACGATCTTTTGCATCCTTACCTCCCGCCGCACCGCCTGCGGGCACGGCATCACAGCATATCGTATGCGCCTTGTCCACCCCGTATGCCCAAAAACGCGCCCCTTTTGCGCCACACAATTTTGATACGAAGATGAATTGTCAAACTAAGTGCAACACTTTGAGAGATTTTCTTGGAACAAATCTTGCGGTGTTCGGAAATGCAAA
>CALVLO010000122.1 GCA_944338265.1 uncultured Clostridia bacterium | reverse complement strand
GAGCGTTGCGCGCTTGCCTACTGTGGTGAGCTGTGCCGGCTGCAAATGCGTGAACCCGAGTGTCGGCAAGTCCTTGTATTTCAGCGCAAAGTTTTTGAGCTTCTCCATGACGTTGACAAGTTTGCGGGTGATAATGTCGAGCGCGTCGCGCATGATCATCACTTCGGAATTGCAGTCGACAAAACAGCTCGTCGCCCCCAAATGGATGATGCCCGCCGCTTCGGGAGCGGCGTCGCCATACGCCTTGACGTGCGCCATTACATCGTGCCGCACCTCGCGCTCATACGCCTCTGCGCGCTGAAAATCAATGTCTTCCGCATGCGCTTTGAGCGCCGCGACCTGCGCCTTTGTAACGGGAAGCCCAAGCTCCATCTCCGCCTCGGCGAGCGCGATCCAAAGTTTTCTCCAAAGGCGAAAGCGCTTTTCGTCGCCGAAGTTTTCCTGCATCTCGCGGCTCGCATAGCGGGTGTTCAAAGGGTTTTGATAGATGCGATTATCTGCCATAAGTCTGTCCCCCGCGGTTATTTGACCGTCTCGGGTGCGGGATATTGCACGCCGAACGTCTCTGCCGTGACCTTTTTCATCCGCTGCGGTTTGAGCGGCTTATCGCGGAAGTCCGTCGTCACAGAGGCGATCGCATCGACGACATCCATCCCCTCCGTGACCTTGCCGAAGGCGGCATACTGCCCGTCGAGATAATCCGCATCCGCGTGCATGATAAAAAACTGCGAACCTGCCGAGTCGGGCATCTGCGTGCGCGCCATCGAAAGCACGCCGCGCGTGTGCTTCAGATCGTTCTCAAAGCCGTTTGCCGAGAACTCTCCCTTGATGCAATACCCGGGACCACCCACGCCGACGCCGTTGGGGTCGCCCCCTTGGATCATGAAGCCTTTGATGACGCGGTGAAAGACCACGCCGTTATAAAAGCCCTTTTGGACGAGCGACAAAAAGTTGTTTACGGTGTTGGGCGCCACCTCGGGGTAGAGCTCCGCTTTGAACACTTTGCCGTTTTCCATTTCAAACGTAACGATAGGATTTGCCATACTTGATCACTCCTCGTATTTTTCGATCTTTGTGCCCGCCTCCTCAAAGAGACGGAGAGAAAACTCATCGGGATACCCTTCTTTGTACACCACGCGCGCGATGCCCGCATTGATGATCATCTTCGCGCAGATGACGCAGGGCTGATGGGTGCAATAGAGCGTGGCGCCAAAGATGTTGATGCCGTAGCGCGCCGCCTGGATGATGGCGTTCTGTTCGGCATGCACGCCGTAGCAGAGCTCTGCACGGGTACCGCTCGGAATGCCGAGCTTTTCCCGAAGGCACTCGCCCCGCTCGATGCAGGAAGCGATGCCCGCAGGCGCGCCGTTATAGCCCGTCGTCATCACGCGCTTATCGCGCACGATGACCGCCCCCACCTTTCTCCGAAAGCAGCTCGACCATGTGCCGACCTGTTCCGTGAGCTCCATAAAGCGCTTATCCCACTTCTCCATATTTCACCTCATTGGATATTATACACAAAATTTTATGCGATGTCAACTTGGTGCCCCCACGGGGCGCGGCGAAGAGAAACAAATTTTCCCAAAAAATTCCAAAGAAAGTGTTTGATGCCCCCTTCCCCGCGTTTATAATAGATACGATAGAAAAAACAAAGTTACGGAGGTAGCTATGAACATCAAACCCTTGTTCGACAAGGTCGTCGTAGAGGCGGTCAACGTCGAAGAGAAGACCAAGAGCGGATTTATCCTCCCCTCTTCCGCACAGGAAAAGCCGCAGACGTGCGTCGTCGTTGCCGTCGGTCCCGGCGGCGTCGTCGATGGGAAGGAAGTCAAGATGCAGGTGAAGGTGGGCGATAAAGTCCTCTGCTCCAAGTATGCGGGAACGGACTTTAAGGTCGACGGCAAGGAGTTCACCATCATCAAGCAGAGCGATATCCTCGCGATCGTGGAATAAATTCCGCAAAAAAAATTTCTCAAAAAATGTAAGGAGATCATATCATGGCAAAGCAGATCAAATACGGAGACGACGCAAGAAAGGCGCTTGAGACGGGCGTGAACGTCCTTGCAGACACGGTAAAAATCACCCTCGGCCCCAAGGGCAGAAACGTCGTGCTCGATAAAAAATACGGCGCACCCCTCATCACCAACGACGGCGTGACCATCGCAAAGGAGATCGAACTTCCCGATCCCTTCGAAAACATGGGCGCGCAGCTCGTGAAGGAAGTTTCCACCAAGACGAACGACGTTGCGGGCGACGGCACCACCACCGCGGTGCTCCTCGCGCAGGCGATCATCCGCGAAGGGCTGAAAAACCTTGCTGCGGGCGCCAACCCCATCATCCTGAGAAAGGGCATTGAGAAGGCAGTCGAGGCAGCCGTCGCGCAGATCAAGTCCATCTCCAAGACGGTGGACGGCAAGAAGGCGATCTCGCAGGTCGCTTCCATCTCCGCAGGCGACGATACCGTCGGCGAACTCATTGCCAATGCAATGGAGATCGTCGGCAAAGACGGCGTGATCACCGTGGAAGAAGGCAAGTCTATGACGACGGAGCTCACCACCGTCGAGGGCATGCAGTTCGACCGCGGCTACGCCTCCGCTTACATGGTCACCAATACCGATAAGATGGAAGCCGTGCTCGATTCCCCCTACATCCTCATTACGGATAAGAAGATCTCCAATCTGCAGGAGATCCTGCCCGTCGTCGAGCCCCTCGCACAGCAGGGCGCGCGCCTTCTCATTATCGCAGAGGACGTCGAGGGCGATGCGCTTGCGGCACTCATCGTCAACAAGCTCAAGGGCGTGTTCAACTGCGTTGCCGTCAAGGCGCCCGGCTTCGGCGACAGAAGAAAGGCGATGCTCGAAGATATCGCCGTTCTTACGGGCGGTACGGTCATCTCCTCCGACCTCGGCTATGAGTTCAAGGATGTGACGACGGATATGCTCGGCAGGGCAAATCAGGTCAAAGTCGATAAGGACAACACGACGATCATCGACGGCGCGGGCGACAAGGAAGCCATCAAGGCGCGCGTTGCCTCCATCAAGGCGCAGATCGAGGTCACCACTTCCGATTACGACAGGGAGAAGCTGCAGGAGCGCCTTGCCAAGCTCGCGGGCGGCGTTGCCGTCATCAACGTGGGCGCGGCGACGGAAGTCGAGATGAAGGAGAAGAAGCTGCGCATCGACGACGCGCTCGCAGCAACGCGCGCGGCAGTCGAGGAAGGCTATGTCCCCGGCGGCGGCAGCGCCCTCCTCTCCTGCGTGCCCGTTCTGCAAAAGCTCGTCAATTCCCTCTCGGGCGACGAGAAGACGGGCGCAGCCATCATCCTCAAAGCATGCGAAGAGCCCGTCCGTCAGATCGCCAAGAACGCGGGCGTGGACGGCTCTGTGGTCGTCGATAAGATCCTCTCCAAGAAGAGCGCAAACTTCGGCTTCGATGCCCTCAAGAACGTGTATGCAGACATGGTGGAGAGCGGCATCATCGATCCCACGAAGGTCACCCGCTCCGTGCTGCAAAACGCAGCTTCCGTGGCTTCTACCCTCTTGACGACAGAGTCCATCGTCACGGACATCCCCACCCCTCCCGCACCCGCGGCTCCCGCAGGCGGCGATATGGGCGGCATGTACTAAAAATAAAAGAGCGCCTGCCTTACCGCAATTCCGATAGGGAATTTTGGTAAAAGCTCGTCCTTTGAAAAGAGAGTAGGCGTGGCGTGAAAGCCACGCCTTTTCTCATGCCCTTGTAATGCCCGCTATTGCGGGCGTTTTTCATTCGTCCAAGCCGTAATCGTCGTCAACGTTTACAAAGTCGGGAAAT
>CALVLO010000121.1 GCA_944338265.1 uncultured Clostridia bacterium | reverse complement strand
ACAATAGAAGTATGAAGAAACTTGTTCTCATCGACGGCAACAGCCTTTTGAACCGCGCATTTTATGCCATGAGCCTCTTCACGACCAAGGACGGGCTTCCGACGAACGGCATCTTCGGGTTTGTAAAACTTCTTTTGAAGATCGCCGAGGAGGAAAAGCCCGAGTACCTCGCCGTGGCGTTCGATCTGCATGCGCCCACCTTCCGCCATAAAATGTACGCGGACTACAAGGGCACGCGCAAGCCGATGCCCGAAGAGCTCGTGGTGCAGGTGCCCGTGCTCAAAGATCTGCTCCGCGCCATGCAGATCTGCATTGTGGAAAAAGAGGGATATGAGGCGGACGATCTCATCGGTACGCTCTCCAAAAAGTTTGAAGGCGTCTCGTCCGTCATCTATACGGGGGATCGCGATTCCTATCAACTCATCGATGCACACACGAGCGTGTGCTTTACAAAGCGCGGCGTGAGCGAGCTTGTCCGCCTTACGGCAGAGAATTTTTACGAGCAGGAGGGGCTTGAACCCGGGCAGGTCGTGGAGCTCAAATCGCTGATGGGCGATGCTTCCGATAATATTCCCGGCGTGCGGGGGATCGGTCCCAAGACTGCGCGCCGCCTGCTGGAAGATTTTCACGATCTCGACGGCGTATACAGCCATCTTGAAAAGTGTCCCTATGCCATCCGCCAAAAACTCGTTGACTACGAGAAGGATGCGCGCCTTTCCCATACGCTTGCCACCATCGATACGAATGTTCCGCTTGCGCTGCAGCTTTCCGACTGCGCCTTCCGCACGCCCTTCCCGCCAAAGGCGCGCGTCATGCTTGCCAAGTTGGAGTTCCGTTCGCTGCTCGGGAGCGACTATTTTTCCAAAGAGCCGCTTACCGAAGTCATTCCCTGCCATACCTGCACGGCGGAGGAACTCGCCGCCGTTACGGACGAGGCGCGCGGCGCCGCGCGCTTTGCCTTTTGCATGGAGGAAGACGGCATCCATCTCGCCCTTGGCGGGAAGGAATACCGCTTTCCGCTCAGGAGTAATTTTTTGGAGCCCGGGTTCTTCCTCGAAGATCTCAAACCGCTCCTTGCGGTGCTCTTTCAAGGGGAGAAGCACGCCTTGCTTGTCGATGCAAAGGCGGTGGCGCACATGCTGGACGACGTGGGGCTTGCGCTTTGCTGCGAAGCGGAGGACGTTTCGCTTCTGCGCTATCTCATCGATTCCAATCAACGCCCCGCGAGCGCAAAGGCATTTGCGCAGGATTACGACATGCCCGAAGACCAATGCGGATGCGCGTTGGAGCGCGCCTATGAGGAGGCGATCGAAAAGATCGGCGGTACGGCGGAGGAAAAACTCTATCGCGAGCTCGAACTGCCGCTCTCGGAGCTGCTCTTTGAGATGGAACGCACGGGCGTCAAAGTGGACGTCGGCAAATTCCCCGTCTTCTCGGAAAAATTCAAAAAGCAGATGGCGGAACTCTCCGCGCGCATCTTTGCGCTTGCGGACGTGGCGCCGTTCAACTTAAATTCTCCCTTCCAGCTCTCCGAAGTGCTCTTTGAGAAGCTCGGTTACAGCGCGCACGGCATCAAGAAAAATGTCCGCGGCGGCTATTCCACAAGTGCAGACGTGCTTGAACGGCTCGCCGAGGAGCATGAGATCGCGCGCCTCATCCTGCAATACCGCGAGGTGCAAAAGCTGCAATCCACCTATGTGGACGGCATCCGCCCGCTCGTGAAGAACGGGATCGTGCACACCACCTACAATCAGACGATGACGACGACGGGGCGGCTCTCGAGCGCCAATCCCAATTTGCAGAACATTCCCGTCCGCACGGAGATGGGGCGGGAACTGCGGAAACTCTTCATCGCGCGGGAGGGCAATCTCCTCATCGACGCCGACTATTCGCAGATCGAACTCCGCCTGCTTGCGCACTTTTCGGGCTGCAAGGCGCTGTGCGAGGCATACCGTGCGGGGGCGGATATCCACGCGGCGACGGCGGCAAAACTCTTTCATATCCCGCTCGAAGAGGTCACGCCGACCATGCGCCGCCGCGCCAAGACCATCAACTTCGGCATCATCTACGGCATGAGTGCGTTCGGCATGTCGAAAGATCTCGGCTGTTCTTCCGAGGAGGCGCAGCGCTACATTGATGCGTATTTTGCCGCCCATCCGGAAGTCAAAACATATATGGATGAGAACGTGCGCCGCGCCAAAGAGGACGGCTATGTGACGACGGTGCTCGGGCGCAAGCGGTTTATCCCCGAACTCAAATCGGGCAATTACAATCAGAGGATGTTCGGAGAGCGCGCGGCAATGAATATGCCGCTGCAAGGGAGCGCGGCGGATATCATCAAGATCGCCATGCTCCGCGTCCACAGGCGGCTGCGCGCCGAGAACATGCGCGCCCGCCTCGTCTTGCAGGTGCACGATGAGCTTGTGCTCGACGCGCCGGAAGAGGAGGCGGAGCAGGCAAAAGCACTGCTCAAAGAGGAGATGGAGGGGGCGATCTCGCTCGCCGTGCCGCTCATTGCCGACGTCTCCATGGGAAAAAGTTGGTATGACGCAAAGTAAAAAGATCGCCGTCACAGGCGGCATCGGCAGTGGAAAATCTTACGTCTGCGCGCTTTTGAAGGCGCGCGGTTATCCCGTATTTTCCTGCGACGAGGTCAACCGCGCGCTGTGGGAGGATGGGGAATATTTGCGCGCGCTCGCCGCGCTCTTTCCCGCCTGTACGTCGAGCGGCGAGATCGACCGGAACAAGCTGACGAAAACCGTCTTTTCCGACAGCGAACAGCTTGCACGGCTGAACGCCTTTTCGCATCCGCGCATCATGGAGGCGCTGTTGAGCCGCATGAACGGGGAACGCGGCACCTGCTTTGCCGAAGTTCCGCTGCTCTTTGAGGGCGGATACGCGCCGCTCTTTGACGGCGTGATCGCGCTGCGCCGCCCGCAGGAAGCGCGCCTGCAAGCCGTTGCCGCGCGCGACGGGCTCTCCGAGGCGGAGATTTCCGCGCGCATGAAAGCGCAGTTTCCGCCCGAAAAACTCGAACAAACGGGCTGCTATATCCTCGAAAACGACGGCTCCGCCCAAACGCTCGCCGCGCGGCTCGATCGCATTTTACAAAAACTCGAAATCTGACCCGCCCGAGGGAAAGCGGTGCAAAATCGGCGCATACTGTTATTGTATGAAAGCTTCCCGCCTCCTCTGGATCGTCGCTGCGCTGCTTATGGCGTGCGTCGTTGTTTTTTTCATCATCCGCGCTGCGTACAGGCGGCCGTACCGCGAAGAGGTCGCTGCGAGCGGCATTCCGCCCGCGCTCGTCTATGCCGTTATGAAGGCAGAGAGCGGTTTTCGCGAGGATGCCCTCAGCCATGCGGGTGCAGTGGGGCTCATGCAGGTCAAGCCCGCAACGGCGGAATTTATCTGTGCAAGGCGCGGGGTCGTCTTTGCGGCGGAGCGGCTCCAAGAGGGGGGCTACAACGTGCGCGTGGGCTGTATGTACCTTGCCTATCTGTTGGAGCGATTTCCGCATAAGGAGACGGCGCTCGCCGCCTACAATGCGGGCGAAGGCAGGGTGCGGCAATGGCTTGCGGACGAGGCGCTCTCCGAAGATGGAAATGTGCTCAAAGCCATTCCATACCCCGAGACGCGCACCTATGTAAAAAAAGTTTTGAAATTCGAGAAATTTTATGAATTTTTCTACGGATAAAACTTGACTTTTCTCTCCGATTGCGTTACAATAACAAAGCTTTCACGAAATACGCGGTCGTGGCGGAACTGGCAGACGCGCAAGACTAAGGATCTTGTGGTTCACACCATGCAGGTTCAATTCCTGTC
>CALVLO010000120.1 GCA_944338265.1 uncultured Clostridia bacterium | reverse complement strand
CCCGTTCGGGGGCTTGCGCCCTTCGCAGACTTTACTGCCGGTGGAGACTTTCACTCCGCCCCAAAGAATATTCGATTGCATCTATTATACCGCGCCGCGGGCGCAATGTCAATTATTCCGCATGCGGTTTTTTTGATGGGATCCCCCCTGCTCGCTCCGCTCGCTTCCCCCCTTAAAGCGGCGTTGCCGCGTTAAGGGGGGCATTATGATCTTTCTGCTCGCTTCTCTTAATGTGCCGCAGGCGTTTTTCTCAAACCCCTCATCTCCGCCTTCGGCGGTTCCCTTGGAGGAAGCCTTGGTTTTTGTACCTTGGCGCGGCGGGCGGCTTGAAAGAGCCGCCCGCCGCGCCGCGTTCAATAACCCAAAAATTCCACGCCCTTTAAGAGCACGTCGTTGACGATCTCGTTGGCGAGGGAATAGAAGATGATCTTGCCGTGGCGATCGGTACGCACCATGCCCGCATCCTTCAAAAAACGGAGCTGATGACTGACCGTCGTCTGATTGATGCCCAGCACGCGGGAAATATCCGTGACGCACATCTCCGAAATGGCGAGCGCGGAGAGAATGCGCAGGCGCGTGCTGTCCGAAAAGATGGAAAAAAACCGCACCAACAGCGTGAGCACCTCCCCATCGGGGACGTACCCTTCGATCATATCCTGCGTGCGCCTATCGAGTAGAAGCGTCTGCATGCCTGCCTCCCGCGTTTTTCTCCATTGTAACGCCTGCACGCCTGCGCACGCATGGAAGATATGACGGAATGCGGCGGATTTTGTCAGAAACAGCAAAAGCGCGGGCTCCGTTCAGAAGACCGCGCTTTGATACGCTCGTTTATTGGATATCCGTCACCTCGTAGCCCGCCGCCTGGACGGCGGCTTTGAGCGCGTCGTCCGCAACCTCCGCGTTCAGCGTGACGACGGCGCGCTTCTTCTTTAAGTTGACGTCCGCCTTCTCCACGCCTTCCACGGCGTTCAGCGCGTCCGTCACGTGCTTCACGCAGTGCATACACATCATTCCTTCGATGGTAAGCGTCTTTTTCATTGCAGTATCTCCTTGTTCGGCGGTTTCCGCCGTGATTTCCTTCTTTTTCCGCAAAAAGCGGGTGAGGCGCAGGGCGTTCCCCACCACGAAGAGGGAGGAACAGCTCATTGCCAACGCCGCGATCATCGGATTGAGCGGCACATCCGCCCACGCGAAGCACCCCGCCGCGAGCGGAATGCAGATGACGTTATAGAAAAACGCCCAAAAGAGGTTTTGTTTGATGATGCGCATGGTGCGGCGCGCCAACGCGAACGCGCGGGGCGCGGCGGCAAGGTCGCCGCCCATGAGCACAAAGTCTGCGCTCTCGATGGCAACGTCCGTCCCGTTGCCCATGGCAATGCCGACATCCGCCTCTTTGAGCGCGGGCGAATCGTTGATGCCGTCGCCGATCATCGCGACCCCCTTTTTTGACCGTTTGGGGAGCGCCGCACTGCGTGCCATGTGCTCTTTGACGCGGGCGAGCTTCTCCGCGGGGAGCACTTCCGCGTATACCATGTCCGCGGGGATGCCTGCTTCTGCGGCGATATGGCGGGCGCAGGCGGCGTTATCGCCCGTGAGCATATATACAGACATGCCCATGCCGTGCAGCGCCGCGACTGCCGCGCGGCTGCCCGCTTTGAGCGTATCGGCAAGCGCGAAGGTCGCGAGCACCCTCTCGCCGTCTGCAAGAAAGAGCACCGTCTTCCCCTCGGCGGAGAGCTGCCCGAACTGCGCTTTGCGCGCTTCCGTAAACAACCCGCGCGCTTGCATCATGCGGTCGTTGCCGAGGAAGTATTCCCTGCCCTCCACCCTGCCGCGCGCGCCCTGCCCGACGACGTACTCCACCTCCTCCGCCGCGCCGCCCTCGCCGCAATAGGCGACGATGCACTGCGCGAGCGGGTGATTGAGCTTGCCTTCTAAGGCGGAGGCGATGCGCTTTGCCGAAGCCGCATCTTCATACGCCTCGAAAAACACGACGCGGGGCTTGCCCTCCGTGATGGTCGCCGTCTTATCGAGCAGGACGGTGCCCACGTCGGCGGCGCGCTGCAAGGCTTCCGCGCTCTTGACGAGCACGCCGAGCCCCGCGCCCCGCCCCGTTGCCGCCATGACGGCGACGGGCGTTGCAAGCCCCAGCGCGCACGGGCAGGAGATGACGATGACGCTCACGCCGTAGTTGAAGGCGGCGGGGACATCCCATGTGACGAACAGCCACACGAGGAAGGTGACGAGCGCGACGGAGAGCACCGCGGGCACAAAGAAGGCGGCGATCTTATCGGCAAGTTTTTGGATGGGCGCCTTGCTCGCGCCCGCCTCCGTCGCCATGCGGATGATGGAGGAGAGCATGGTATCCTCCCCCACTTTCTCCGCCCTGATCTTCAGATATCCGCCCGTGATGAGGGAGGCGCTCATGGCGCGGCTCCCCTCTGAGAGTTCGACGGGCAGGCTCTCGCCCGTGACGGCGGAAGCATCGGCAAAGGCATGCCCCGCAAGGACGGTGCCGTCCGCCGCGACCGCCTCGCCTTGTTTGACGATGAGGACATCCCCCTCTTGCACTTCGGCAAGGGCGATCTTCTGCTCACGCCCGTCCCGCTCGACGGTGACGGTATCGGGCGCAAGCGCCTTGAGCTTTTCGATCTCCCGCCCCGTGCGGCGCTTGCTCTTTTCCTCTAACCACTTGCCCAGCGTGACGAGCGTGACGATCATCGCCGCGGACTCAAAAAAGAGGGTGGGCGACTGAGGGAAAAGGACCGCCATGACGAGGCTGTATCCGAACGAGACCGCCGCGCCCAGCGTGACGAGCGTATCCATATTGGGCACAAGTTTGACCGCCGCCCGCACGCCGCTGACAAAAAAGGCGTAGTTGACGGCGAGGATGGCGAGGGTGAGCCCCACCTGCACGCCGTAATTTGCCCAACCGTGCGGCACGGGGAGCCCGAGCATGTGCCCCATCGCAAAGTACATTTCCGGCAGGAGCAAGAAAAGCGAGAGGAGAAAGCGCACGCCGAGCGTGTACTTTTTCTCCCGCTGTTGCGGCGCGGCGCCATAGTCGTATGCGCCGTAGCCGAGCGCCGTGACCGCGCCCTTGATGCGCGCATCCGAGACGGCGTTCTCATCGAAGGTGACCTCCATGCTCTCGCCCATGAGCGAGACGGAGCACGCCTCCACCCCGTTGAGTTTGGAGACGGTGCGCTCAATGCCCGAAGAGCATGCCGCGCACGTCATCCCCGTGACCGAATACTTCTTTTTCATCCTGCTCCCTCCCGTTGTGCCCTGCCGCGGCGGGCGCTGCCCGCCCGCAAAAGCTCAGTTGAGGATCTTTACAAGTTCCACCGTCTCTTTGATGACGCCTTCATCCCCTGCGCGGATCTTATCGCTCACGCAGGTGCGCAGATGATCTTCCAAGATCATATACCCGAACGAGCGCACCGCGCTCTCCACCGCCGAGATCTGCACGAGCACCTCGCCGCAGTAGCGGTTTTCTTCGATCATCTTTTTGATGCCGCCGATCTGCCCCACGATGCGGCTGAGGCGGTTGGAAAGCTGCCGCACCTCCTCTTCGCTGCGCGGCTTTTCTTTGTTATGCTGCGCGCACTCCTTACAAATCTCCATATATCTTCTCCTTTGAGTACCCCGTGCGGGTATCTTGCCTTCATTATACCCCGTAAAGGTATTTCTGTCAAGCCTTTTGCGTAAAAAAAACGGCACATTGCGTGCCGCGTGATTTTACCTGCGCTCGAACTGTGATTTGGGGGCGCCGCAGATGGGGCAAACCCAATCTTCGGGCAGCGCATCCAAGTCGCCGTCGTACTCGTATTTGCACACTTT
>CALVLO010000119.1 GCA_944338265.1 uncultured Clostridia bacterium | reverse complement strand
CGAGGAAGTAATTCTCTTTGAGCGCCGCATGTCCGCTCGTCTCGATGGCGAGCGGGGAGTACTTTCCCTCCGCGTTGAGGCGCTTGCTCTCGTTGATGACGTTCTTGTAGCCGCGCTTATAGCGGTAGTGCACGCCGCCGTGCGCCTGAATGAAGGCGGCGAGCCCGTCGCTCGTCACCGAGTCGGTCACGATGTACGCGCCCTTTTGCTCCTCCAGGAGGATGGCGGAGATGAGCGCTATCAGGCGGTTGCGGTTGATCTCCTCCCCGTTCGGGGCGACGGCGCCCGCACGGTCGACGTCGGTATCGAAGATGATGCCGAAGTCCGCCCTGTGCTTTTTGACCGCCGCGCAGACGGACTGCATCGCCGTCTCGTTCTCGGGGTTGGGGATGTGGTTGGGGAAGCTCCCGTCCGGCTCCAAAAACTGCGAGCCCGTCGTATCCGCACCCAAGGGCTTTAACACGAGGTCGACGTAAAAGCCGCCCGCGCCGTTGCCCGCATCCACGAGGATGCGCTTGCCCCTGAGCGGCTCCGCCTCCCCGCAGGCGTCGCGCACCTTTTGCACGAGCCCCTGCGCGTACTGCTCGATATAGCGCTTTTTGGTCACTGTGCCCTTGCCCGCGGGGAAGTTCCCCGCCGCGGCAAGCTTTAAGAGCGCGGCAACGTCGCTCCCCTCCAAGCCGCCCTCCTTGGTGAAGAACTTGAGCCCGTTCTTCTGGTAGGGCAGGTGGCTCGCCGTGATCATCACCGAGACGTCCGCGCCGAAGCCGTCTTGCAGCAGCATGAACATGGAGGGCGTGGAGGAGAGCCCCGTCAAAATGACGTTGCCCCCGCACGAAGTGACGCCCTCCGTGACGAGCGCGGCAAGGTGCTCTGCCGAGATGCGCGAGTCGTGCCCGACGGCGACGGTGGGCGTGCGCACGCCCGTCTTCTCCGCCGCCCAAACGGTGAACGCCTTGGCAATGGCGAGCACCGCCTCGTCCGTGAGCGTAACGGGGTCTCCCGCCACGCCCGCAACGGCGGTCCCGCGCACGTCGGTGCCGTTTTTGAGTTTGAAAAATTCCTGTTCTGTCATATATCCCCCAAGGGCGTAATTTGGGCGGGGCGTCGAAAGGCGCTGCGCTCCGCCTGCCCGCATGCTTCTATTATACCTGTTTATCCGCCGTTTTTCAAGAGCTTTTCGCAAAAAAGAGGAAGAGTTCGGGAAAAAATCTTGCGAAACACACACGGGTGTGTTATAATATTTCAAAATATTCGGAGAGTTTCTATGTATCCTTTTACGCTTTCGACGGATTCGACGTGCGATCTGTACCACGATTACATCGTGGAAAACGAGATCGCCTTCGTTCCGCTTACGTTCACGATGGAAAAGGACGGCAGGATGGAAGACCGCCTCGATGCCTTTACGCACTATTCGGAGTACGTCGATTTTTACAACGAACTGCGCGCGGGCGGGTTTTCGCGCACCTCCATGCTCAATTATGCCGCGCACTACCGCCATTTCCGCGCGCTCGCGGAGGCAGGCGCGGAGGACGTGCTGCATTTTACCATCTCCTCCGGGCTCTCGCCCACCAAGGATGTTGCCGCCAAGGCTGCGGAGGATGTGCGCAAGGAGTTCCCCAAGTTCCGCGTGCGCGTCGTCGATCCGCTCACGGCAACGGTGGGGCAGGGCGCGCTCGTCAGGATGGCGCTCAAATGTCGCAACGAGGGAAAGTCTGCCGAGGAGGCTTACGCCTACGTCAACTCCCTGCGGCAGCATATCCAGCACTTTATCGTGGCGGACGATCTCAAATACCTCAAACGGGGCGGGCGGGTCTCGGCGGCGAGCGCCGCCATCGGCGGCATGCTCGATATCAAGCCCATCCTCTCCTTCGACGAGGCGGGCAAGCTCTTCGTCCTCAATAAGGTGCGCGGGCAAAAGAAGGCGATCAGCTTTATCAAATCGAAGATGGAAAAAGAGGGACCCGACGAGCTTGGCGAAGTCATCATCGTGCATACCGATAACGAGCCCGCCGCGCGGGAGCTCGAAGACTATGTAAAGGCGCGCTTTGGGCTGCAGCCCAAGGTCTCCATCATGGGTCCCGTCATCGGCTCGCATGTGGGACCTGGCGCCTTCGCGCTCGGCTATATCACCAAAAGTTTGCGCAATACGTTTTAATCGGGAGAGAAGATGCAAAAGCTGAAAATTTGTGCGGCGGGGATCGCCGCCTGCTGCGTGCTGTTTGCCGCGGGCTGCGCGGGCGCTTTGGCGGATGTCGGCGCGGCGGAAGTCGAACTTTTAGAGAGCGACGGGGCGCGCGTCGTCCTCTTCGTGCGGGAGGGCGATGGCGAAAAGAGCCTCTACAATGCGCTCGCCGCGTTTAACGAGGATGGGGAGATCGCGCTCGGCGGCAGCGAGAGCGAGTTTGGCTTTTATATCACGTCCGTCAACGGCGTGGCGGCGACGGACGACCATTATTGGGCTGTCTATACTTCGCTCGGCGAGCGCGACGGCACATCCTATTCGGATGCCGCATGGGGCACCTACGAATACGAAGGGCATCTGCTTGCAAGCGCTTCGCTCGGCGTCTCCGGTCTGCCGCTCGAAGAGGGCGCGTACTTTGCCCTCGTGTATACGCCGATGGCGGCGTGAGGGCGCTGCCGCAGACATGGTATCGGGATGATGCGCCTCGGAGGAGAACATGCGGTATAGAAGCGCCGCTTACAAGATCGCCCGCTGCGCCGTGATGACGGCGCTTCTCATTGCGGTGCAGTATGCGCTCGGCTTTGTCCCGGGCGTGGAGCTCGTCACCGTGTTTTTGCTCGCATTCTCCTACACGGCGGGGGCGGGGTGCGGCGTGGCAACCGCCACCGCCTTTTCCCTCCTGCGCTGTTTTTTGTGGGGATTTTATCCCAACGTCGTCGTGCTCTATCTTCTGTATTTTAACGCCTTTGCGCTGCTCTTCGGGGCTTTGGGCAGGCGGCAAAAGCCCGTCGCCGTATGGGTGTGCCCCGCGCTCCTTCTTCTGCTCGCCCTTTTGGCGGCGGTCTGCGCGGGGGTGGGGCTTCCCGTCGGCAAGCTGATGTGGGGGCGGCTCTCCGCCATGCTCTGGGCGCTCTTCGGCGTGCTCCTCGGCGTGCTCGCGCTCTATCTCGTGCTGCTCTTTTTGGACGGCGCATTTGTGCGGGCGGGGCGGGAGGTCGCCTCGCTTGCGGCGCTCGCGGCGCTCTGCACCCTGTTTTTTACCCTTCTGGACGACGTCTTGACGCCGCTCTTTTACGGCTATGCGTGGGATGCCGCCGTCGCCTATTTCTATGCGGGATTTTTCGCCATGATCCCGCAAATCATCTGCGCGAGCGTGAGCGTTCTGCTCCTTCTGCCGCCCCTTTTGCGGGTGATGCGCCCCGCGTGGGGGAGGGGCGGCGCGCCTGTGCGGCGCGGGGCGAGAAAAAGCCCGCCAATCGGCGAAAACGTTGCTTCAAACGATGGACGAACGCAAAAAGATGTGGTATAATGACCATATCTTTTTTGTATTTTATTCGGAGTATGTATGGCAAAGGATAATTTCGTGGAGCAGATCGCCGATATCGACGGCGATTTCCCGCAGTGGTATACGGACGTCGTATTAAAGACCAAGCTCGTGGACTACGGTCCCGTCAAGGGGACAATGGTCATTCGCCCCTACGGCTACGCCATCTGGGAGAACATCCAAAGGGAGCTCGATCGGCGCTTTAAGGAGACGGGGCACGAGAATGCGTACTTCCCGCTGCTCATTCCCATGAGCTTTATGACCAAGGAGGCGGAGCACGTCGAGGGCTTCGCGCCCGAAGTCGCGGTCGTCACCCACGCGGGCGGCGAAAAGCTCGCCGAGCCGCTCTGCATCCGCCCCACGTCCGAGACGATCATCGGCAGCATGTAC
>CALVLO010000118.1 GCA_944338265.1 uncultured Clostridia bacterium | reverse complement strand
GGGCGGGGGTTGGGGGACGGGACGGGGTTGGATGAGGGGATAGGGTTGAATGGTGGGGTGGGGATATGGGCGGGGGAATGTGCAAAATGCGCTGAAAACGGCGGGCAAACATTTGACTTGCCCGCGAAAAATCCGTATAATAAAGCCGAATAGAGGCGCCGAAATGCGCGTGCGCATGCGAGCATGCGCGAGAGGAGGAAGAACAAATGAAGGTCACCGAGCTGTTCGGCAGCAACGTCTTTACCGACGAGGTCATGAAAAATTCCCTCCCGCGGGAGGTCTATAAGTCTCTCCGCAAGACCATCGACGAGGGCGAACCGCTCGACTCTTCCATCGCGGGCGCCGTTGCCAATGCCATGAAGGATTGGGCGGTCTCCAAGGGTGCGACGCACTATACGCACTGGTTTCAGCCGCTCACCAATCTGACTGCGGAAAAGCACGACAGCTTTATCGAGCCCTCGGGCGACAGGGTGATCATGCAGCTCACGGGCAAGAACCTTATTGTGGGCGAGCCCGATGCCTCGAGTTTCCCCTCGGGCGGCACCCGTGCCACCGCCGCCGCGCGCGGCTATACGGCGTGGGATCCCACCTCGCCCGCCTTCGTCAAGGAGGGGACGCTGTATATCCCCACCGTGTTCGTCTCCTATACGGGGGAGACGCTGGATAAAAAGGCGCCGCTTTTGAAGTCGATGACGGCGATCGACACGCAGGCGAAGCGGCTGTTGAAGCTGTTCGGCATCACCTGCCGCAAGGTCTCGACCACGGTGGGGCCCGAGCAGGAGTACTTCCTCGTCGACCGCGAAGTGTACGAGCGGCGCAAGGACCTCATGCTCACGGGGCGCACCCTCTTTGGGGCGCTGCCTTCCCGCGGGCAGGAGCTGGAAGATCACTACTTCGGCACGCTCAAGCCCCGCATTGCCGCCTTTATGCGCGATCTGGACGAGACGCTCTGGTCTTACGGCATCTTTGCAAAGACCAAGCACAACGAAGTTGCGCCCGCGCAGCACGAGCTCGCGCCGATCTTTACGACGACCAATGTCGCCGTGGACGACAATCAGCTCACGATGGAGCTGATGAAGAAGGTCGCCCAAAAGCACAATATGGCGTGCCTTCTGCACGAAAAGCCCTTTGAGGGCGTGAACGGCTCCGGCAAGCACAACAATTGGTCGATCTCCACCGATACGGGGCTCAATTTGCTCGATCCCGGCGAGACGCCCGAGAAGAACCCGCTCTTTATGCTCGTTCTCGCGTGCGTGATTGCCGCGGTGGATACCTATCAGGGCATTTTGCGTGCGTGCGTTGCCTCGGCGGGGAACGATCACCGCTTAGGCGCGAACGAGGCGCCGCCCGCCATCATCTCCGTCTACCTCGGCGATCAGCTCGGCGCCATTGTGGACAGCATCGTGCTCGGGCGGGAATATGTGCCCAAGAAGGCGGTGCCCGGCTCCATCGGCGTGCCCGAATCGCCCATCTTCCCCATCGATACGACCGACCGCAACCGCACCTCGCCCTTTGCCTTTACGGGCAATAAGTTTGAGTTCCGCATGCTCGGTTCGCAGGCTTCCGTCGCCGATCCCAACATCGTCATCAATACCATCGTGGCGCAGGCGTTTGCCGACGCGGTGGAGGCGCTCACGGGCGCACACAACTTTGAGGCGGCGTGCAAGGCGTATACCGAGAAGCTCTTGAAGGAGCACTACCGCATCATCTTCAACTACAACGGCTACGGCCCCGATTGGGAGCCCGAGGCGGAGAGAAGGGGGCTGCTCAACAACAAGACGACGGCGGACGCCATCCCCGAGAGCTTCAAGCGCGAGAACATCGACGTCTTTGTGCGCCAAGGGGTGTATACCGAGAAGGAAGTCGTTGCCCGCGCCAACATCAACCTTGAAAATTATATCAAGACCATCAACATAGAGGCGCTCACCATGCTCGAGATGGGCAAACAGGATATCTATCCCGCCGTCAATGCCTATATTGCGGAGGTGTGTTCCGTGATCGCCGCCAAGCGCGCGGTCTCCGAAAAGCTGCCCTGCAAGGCGGATGTGGCGCTCGCCGAGCAGCTCTCCAAGATGAACGACGCCTTTGCCGATGCGATGAAAAAGCTGGAGAAAGATCTTTCGGAGATGCCCGCGGGCGAGGGACCTGCCTCGCAGAAGATGGCGCACGTCGTCGTGCCCGATATGGCGGCGGTGCGGCGCATTGCCGACGGGATGGAGAAGCTCGTCTCCGCCGATTATTGGCCCTATCCCACCTATACCGACCTTTTGTACAGCATCCGCTGAGAATGCGCAAAATCGCTTTACTTTTGCGCACGGAAGGGATATAATAGAGAAAATACGGCGTTAAGAGAGGACGCGTCCGTATGCAGGCTTCTTTTTCAGAGAGTGCCCCCGCGGCTGGAAGGGGCGCAGAGGAGCGCATGCGGGTATCACCGCTCGTGCCTGCGGGGCGAACAGAGTAGCCTTGCACGGGGTTCGCAGCCCGTTATCCTCTGCGGCATATGATCGTATGTTTTGGTGGTTATAAAGTCATCGTATTTTATCCAAAATACGGTGGCTTTTTTTGCAGAGAAAACTCTCGGGGGAAATCTTCGTGATTTTGAGAAAAACCCCGTGTTCGCGATGCTCTGCACGCGGCTTTCAGGTAGGAGTGAATGCGGGCGAACGATATTGTAAGCCATGAAGGGTTTGCCCGCAGAGAGAGGCGCGGTTAGCGCGCGCCACTTCCCCTCATCCGTCTGCTTCGCAGACACCTTCCCCCCAAGGGGAAGGCTTGGCGAGTGTGCGCTACTTCCCCTCATCCGTCTGCTTTGCAGACACCTTCCCCCCAAGGGGAAGGCTTGGCGAGTGCGCGCCCGCAGTTTCCCTCTCAAATCACGGAATTTTGTCACGCCTTTGCGTGAGAAAATTCGTGAACATATACCGGAGGTTATATATGTATAAAAAGGTAGATACGTCGCTCAATTTTGTGGAGCGCGAGAAGGAGATCATCGCGTTCTGGAAGGAGAACGGCATCTTTGAAAAGTCCGTTAAAAAGAACGAGGGAGGGGAGGAGTTCTCCTTCTTCGACGGTCCGCCCACGGCAAACGGAAAGCCGCATATCGGGCATATTTTGACGCGCGTCATGAAGGATATTATCCCCCGCTATCAGACGATGAAGGGCAAGCACGTCCTGCGCAAAGCGGGCTGGGATACGCACGGTCTGCCCGTCGAGCTGGAAGTGGAAAAATCCCTCGGCATGGACGGCAAGCAGGATATTGAAAAGTACGGCATCGAGCCGTTCATCAAAAAGTGCAAGGAATCCGTCTGGAAATATACCGACGAATGGCGCAAGATGAGTGACCGCGTCGGCTATTGGGTGGACATGGATAACCCCTACGTCACCTATCACGACGACTATATCGAGTCCGTCTGGTGGGCGCTCAAAGAGATCCACAAGAAGGGGCTTCTGTACAAGGGTCACAAGATCGTTCCCTATTGCCCGCGCTGCGGCACGGCGCTCTCTTCGCACGAAGTCGCGCAGGGGTACAAGGACGTGAAGGAGACCTCCGTCGTTGCGCGCTTCAAGGTCAAGGGGAGAGAGAACGCCTATATCCTCGCATGGACGACGACGCCGTGGACGCTGCCTTCCAACGTCGCGCTCTGCATGAATCCCGACGAGACGTATGTGGAGATCGAGGCGGACGGCGCGCGCTATATCATGGCGGAGGCGCTCGTCTCCAAATTCTTTGAACATTACACGCTCATCGAAAAGCGCACGGGCAGGGCGTATGAGGGCACGGAGTACGAGCCGCTCTTCTCTTGGGCGGCGGGCACCTTCCGCGAGAAGGCGTACTATGTGGTTTGTGACAGCTACGTCACGCTGACGGACGGCACGGGCGTGGTCCACATTGCGCCCGCATTCGGCGAGGACGACTACAAGGTGGGCAGAAGGTA
>CALVLO010000117.1 GCA_944338265.1 uncultured Clostridia bacterium | reverse complement strand
TACTGCATGACGGAGAGCACCGCGGGGATGTTGTTCTGCATATTGGGCACTTCCACATAGGAGATCGCGCCGCCGGGCGAGAGCTGCTGGAACTCGCTCTCGAATTTGAGCTTGGTGAAGGCGTCGATCTTCTCCGAGACGTGAACGTGATAGCTGTTGGTGATGTAGTTCTTGTCCGTGACGCCAGGGATGACGCCGAAGCGCTTTTGCAGGCACTTGGCGAATTTATACGTCGTGCTCTCGAGCGGCGTGCCGTAGAGCGAGAAGTCGATGTGCTCCTTCTCCTTCCACTCCTTGCACTTGTCGTTCATGTGCTGCATGACGGCGAGCGCGAAGGGCTTCGCCTCCTCGTCCGTGTGGCTCTTGCCCGTCATGTATTTGACGCACTCATACAATCCCGCATAGCCGAGGGAGATGGTGGAATATCCGCCGTAGAGCAGCTTGTCGATGGTCTCGCCCTTTTTGAGGCGCGCCAGAGCGCCGTACTGCCAGAGGATGGGCGCGGCGTCTGAAAGCGTGCCCTTCAACCGGTTGTGGCGGTACATGAGCGCGCGGTAGCACAGCTCCAGGCGCTCGTCGAAGATCTTCCAGAACCTGTCCTCGTTCCCGCCCGAGGAGAGCGCCACGTCCACGAGGTTGATGGTGACGACGCCCTGATTGAACCTGCCGTAATACTTGGGCTTGCCGTTTTCGTCCACATAGGGCGTCAGAAAGCTGCGGCAGCCCATGCAGGTGTAGCAGTGCCCCTCTCCGTTCTTGTCGATCTTGTACTTCAGCATCATCTTCTCGGAGATGTAGTCGGGCACCATGCGCTTTGCCGTGCATTTGGCGGCGAGCTGGGTGAGATACCAGTAGCGGCTCCCCTCCCGCACGTTGTCCTCCTCCAACACATAGATGAGTTTGGGGAAGGCGGGCGTCACCCAGACGCCCGATTCGTTCTTCACGCCCTGGATGCGCTGACGGAGCGTCTCCTCGATGATCATGGCAAGGTCTGCGCGCTCACGTTCGCTGCGCGCCTCGCCGAGGTACATGAACACGGTGACGAAGGGCGCCTGACCGTTGGTCGTGAGCAGCGTGACCACCTGATACTGAATGGTCTGGATGCCCTTTGCGATCTCCGCTTTCAGACGCTTTTCCGCAACTTTGTTGATGTGCGCCTCGTCGGTGATGCCGAAGTCCTTGAGCTCCTCCTTGACGTCGGCACGGATCTTTTTGCGGCTGACGTCGACGAAGGGCGCAAGGTGCGTGAGCGAGATGCTCTGCCCGCCGTATTGGTTGGAGGCGACCTGCGCGATGATCTGCGTCGCAATGTTGCACGCCGTCGAGAAGGAATGCGGCTTTTCGATGAAGGTGCCCGAGATGACGGTGCCGTTTTGCAGCATGTCTTCGAGGTTGACAAGGTCGCAGTTGTGCATGTGCTGCGCAAAATAATCGGCATCGTGGAAATGGATGAGCCCCTCGTCGTGCGCCTCCACGATCTCGCGCGGCAGAAGGATGCGGCGCGTAAGGTCTTTGGAGACCTCGCCCGCCATATAGTCGCGCTGCACCGAATTGACGGTGGGATTTTTGTTGGAATTTTCCTGCTTGACTTCCTCGTTGTTGCACTCGATGAGCGTGAGGATCTGCGCGTCCGTGGTGTTCGCCTTGCGGACGAGCGCGCGCGAATAGCGGTAGGTAATGTACTTGCGCGCAACGGCAAACGCCTTCTGATCCATGATCTGATTCTCGACGAAGTCCTGGATTTCCTCGACGCTGACCGCGCGGTTGAGATCGTTCGCGAGCGCCGTGACCTTTTTGGCGATGAGATCGATCTGCTTTTCTTTGAGGCGGTTATCCTCGCTGACTTCATTGTTTGCCTTGCGGATCGCGTTGAGGATCTTGTCAATGTCGAATGCGACTTCCGCGCCGTTGCGTTTGATGATCTTCATACCTATGCTCCTTATCTCCCGAATTTTTCCGCCCGAAGGAAAGAAAAGCGCTCCCCCAAAGGGAACGCTACCATCATACACCTTATCTTGTGTCTTGTCAAGGGTTTGCCACTATATTTTGAGAAAAAATTTTTTCTGTGATACTATATCTTGTGGTCTTGGCGCATTTTGTCGGATCATGCGCGTGAAACAGGCAGACGCAGATTTTTCACGCAAATCACAGGAGCGCCACGCCGTTGATGAAGAGCGCGAACTTGCAGCCCAAAAACTCGGCTGCCTTGCGTGAGAGCTGCATTCTGCCGAAATAGATCTCGAAATAATCCATCACAGAGCAGATCGCGGTATCGATCTCGATGTGCAGCGCGATCGTCTTTCCGCCGTCCTCTACCTTGACGAAGGAGCGCTCGGCGGCGAGGTTGACGCGGTCGTGAATGTTCGCCTTAAAGACGTCGCTCACCGTGTTTTTGACGCGGCTCTTGTGCACGTCCGCCTTGTCGGCGATGATGAGCGCCGAAGAGACATCCGAGACGGGCTGCCCGTATTGCTCATCGTGATTGCCGATCGCCATCATGACCTCGGCGGCATCCATATACGGCATGCCGAGGCGGGTGAGGATGCGGTAGGCAAGCACCGCGCCCGTCTGCGCGTGGTCCTGGCGGTTGACGCAGTTGCCGATATCGTGCAGATACCCCGCGATCTCCGCGAGGCGGATGCGCCCCTCCTCTTTGCCGAGCGCACGCAAGATCTCCCCCGACCACTTGCTCACAATGCCCGCATGGCGGCGGGAATGTTCGGTGAACGCGAGGGCTTCGATCTGCTTTTCGCTCATCTCCATGATCGCCTCGACTTCACTGTCGCGGCGGAGCGCTGCCAATTCGATCATTTAGAACTCCGTAACGCTTAAGCTCTGCAAGATCTCCTCATACTTGTTCTTCGTAAAGGAAATGGTCTCGAACGTGGTGACGGTTGCGGTGCCTGCGGCAACGCCCGCGCGGAGGATATCCGGAAGGTCCGCCCCCTGCTGCAGCATGACCGCGGCAGCGGCGACCATCCCGTCGCCCGCGCCCACCGTGGAATTGACTGCCACGTTGATGCTCTTGCAATAATAGTTTTTGCTGCCGTCGGTGATGACCGCGCCGTCCTTCCCCAAGGAAAGGAGCACGATCTTTGCCCCGCGGTCCAAGATCTCGCGGCAGCCTGCGAGCATATCATCCTTATCGCGGAACTCTCTGCCGAGCGTCTGCTCGAGCTCTTCGAGGTTGGGTTTTACAAGGTCGATCCCCGCTTCGAGCGCCGCAAACAGCTTGGCGCCCTCGGCATCGGCGATGCGCAGCGATTTGGAATCTACGCTGCGGAAGATCTCGCGGTAAAAGCTCGCATCCACGCCGCGCGGAAGCCCGCCGGAAATGACGGTGACATCCGAACGGGAAGAGAGATTGCGGATCATGTGCGAGAGCTCGGCAAGCTTTTCGGGCGCGACCTGCCCACCGATATCGTTGATCTCCGTGAGCATGGAGCGCTTATCGATGCACTTATAGTTCTCGCGTACCCTGCCGCTGTTCCAAACGAAGGCGAACGGAACGCCCTCCTTATCGAGCGCGCGCTCGAACATGGCGCCGTTCTCGTTGTACATAAAGCCTGTCGCGTAGGCTTCTGAACCCAGACGCGCCACGCCGATGGCGACGTTGAGCGCCTTTCCCGTGAAGGAGAGCGTCTTATTCTTGACGATATTCACCTTCCCGACATTGAGCGAGTCGAGCTCGATGGTAACGTCCACGCTCGGACTCATGCAAACCGTTAAAATCATGGCGATCCCCCCTGAATTTTCCCCGCTGCGTCCGCAACAGGGAGCTGCACCGCGCAAAAGAGCGCGCGTTGAGACGATATTATCATTATAATATGTTTTCGGGAAAAATCAAGAGGCGAGGCACAAAATCCCGCAATAAATTCGCTCTTTTACCGTACATATTTTACATGGAGATCATCTGCAGCGTCTCATAGAGCTCGTAGTTGAACTTCTTCTTCATGGAGACTGCCTCGATGATGTC
>CALVLO010000116.1 GCA_944338265.1 uncultured Clostridia bacterium | reverse complement strand
CGACGCTCTTCCGATCTGAAGTTGCAACGCGAGTACATAAGGAATACATATGTTAGAACTCAGTCATGTCAGTTTTGCCGCATCGGAGGGCGATGCGCAAAAGGAGATCTTAAACGACGTTTCGCTCAAAGTGAGCGAGCGCTTTGTCGCCATCACGGGGCCCAACGGCAGCGGGAAATCGACGCTTGCCAAGCTCATTGCGGGCATCCTCAAGCCCACGGAGGGGAAAATCTACTTCAACGGCGAGGATATCACGGGGCTCTCCGTCACCGAGCGCGCCCGCCGCGGCATCTCCTATGCCTTTCAGCAGCCCGTGCGCTTTAAGGGCATCACGGTGAAAGATCTCGTCTCTTTGGCGGCGGGCAAGCCCATTACCGTCGGCGAGGCATGCACCTATCTCTCCGAAGTGGGGCTGTGCGCGCGCGACTATATCGACCGCGAAGTCAACGCCTCGCTCTCGGGCGGGGAACTCAAACGCATCGAGATCGCCACCGTGCTCGCCCGCGGGACGGCGCTCTCCGTGTTCGATGAACCCGAGGCGGGCATCGATCTTTGGAGCTTCCAAAGCCTTATTTCCGTCTTTGAAAAGATGCACGCACGCGTGGGCGGGAGCATCCTCATCATCTCCCATCAGGAGCGCATTTTAAGCATTGCAGATAAGATCGTCGTCATTGCAAACGGCAGAGTGGAGCGGGAGGGCACGCGCGAGGAAGTGCTGCCCAACCTCTTGGCGGGCAGAGTCTGCTCCGCATTGCAAAACTGACGCGAAAAATCTGTGAGGTAAGTATAATGGATGAACTCGAAAAAATGCTTTTAATGCAGGTCGCAGACCTGCACAAGGTGCCGGATGGCGCCTATAATATCCGCAAAGACGGGGAGACGGACGGGCGCAAGAGCACGCCGCATATCCGCATCGAGAGCCGTAAAGACGGCAACGCGGGCATCGATATCTTCGTCTCGGGCGAGACGAAGGGCGAGAGCGTGCATATCCCCGTCGTCATCACCAAGACGGACTACCGCGAGAAGGTATATAACGACTTCTATGTGGAGGACGGGGCGGACGTGCTCATCATTGCGGGCTGCGGCATCCACAATTGCGGCGAAGCGCCCGCCGAGCACAGCGGCGTGCATACCTTCCACCTCGGGAAGGGCGCCAAAGTCAAGTATGTGGAAAAACACTATGCCTCGGGCGACGGCAACGGGGAGAACGTGATGAACCCCGAAACGGTGCTGCATCTCGCAGAAGATGCCCGCATGGAGATGGAGACGACGCAGATCAAGGGCATCGATTCCACCGTCCGCACCACGCGCGCCGTGCTCGAAGCGGGGGCGGAGCTCGTCATCCGCGAGAAGATCTACACCCACGGCAAGCAGCTTGCCAAAACGGATTTCGCCGTGGAACTCAACGGCGACGGCGCGGGGGCGGATATCGTCTCGCGCTCGGTGGCGGCGGGCAATTCCCGTCAGGAGTTCGAGCTCAGGATCGACGGCAACGGCAAATGCCACGGGCACAGCGAATGCGATGCCATCATCATGGACGATGCGCACGTCGTTGCGGTGCCCGCGCTTGCGGCGAACAGCGTGGATGCGGAACTCATCCACGAGGCTGCCATCGGCAAGATCGCAGGCGAGCAGCTCTTAAAGCTGATGACGCTCGGGCTCACCGAGCACGAAGCCGAGGAGCAGATCGTCAAGGGCTTTTTGAGCTGAAAAGCCGTTAAAATCGCATACCGAACACATTTCCCCGCCCTCGCCGCGGGGATTTTTTTGCATTTCGGGCGGGAGGAGGGCGGTGCGCCGCGCCGCACGGTTTACAAAAAAACTGAAAATTTCTCCGCGCGGTATTGACAAGGCAGGGGCGAGGCATTATAATGTTATCAGCAATACTATATATTGGAGGAATACATGAGCAACGAAATCGTCGAAAAGAAACCTTTGACGGAAGAGTACCTGAGGAAGATGGACGCCTATTGGCGGGCGGCAAACTACCTTGCCGCCGCACAGCTCTACATGCTGCGCAATCCGCTCCTTCGCGAGCCGCTCACGCGCGATCAGGTGAAGAAGAAGATCGTCGGGCATTGGGGTACCGTGCCCGGGCAGAACTTTGTGTATGTGCATCTCAACCGCGTCATCAAAAAGTTCGATCTCGATCTCATCCTTCTCTCCGGTCCCGGGCACGGCGGCAACTTCTTCGTCGCCAACTCCTATCTGGAGGGAACGTACAGCGAGGTCTATCCCAACGTCTCCGAGGATCAGGAGGGCATGACAAAGCTTTGCAAGCAGTTCTCCTTCCCGGGCGGCATCTCCTCGCACGTTGCACCCGAGACGCCCGGTTCCATCAACGAGGGTGGCGAGCTCGGCTATTCGCTCGCACACGCCTTCGGCGCCGTGTTCGATAATCCCGATCTCATCGCCGCGACCATCGTCGGTGACGGCGAGGCGGAGACGGGCCCGCTCGCCACGGCTTGGCACTCCAACAAGTTCTTAAACCCCGTAACGGACGGCGCCGTGCTGCCCATTCTGCACCTCAACGGCTTCAAGATCAACAATCCCACCGTGTTTGCGCGTATTTCCAAAGACGAAGTCAAGAGCTTCTTCCACGGCTGCGGCTGGAAGCCCTATTTCGTCGAGGGTGACGAACCGATGGCGATGCACAAGAAGATGGCGGAGACGCTGGATAAGTGCATCAAGGAGATCAAGGAGATCCAAAGAAAGGCGCGCGAAGAGGGCGTGACGGAGCGCCCGATGTGGCCGATGATCGTGCTGCGCACCCCCAAGGGCTGGACGGGACCCAAGGTCGTCGACGGCAAGCACATCGAAGGCAGCTACCGCGCGCATCAGGTCCCGATCACGATGGACAAGCCCGAGCACCTCGACCTGCTCAAAGAGTGGCTGCTTTCCTATCGTCCCGAAGAACTCTTCACCGAGGACTATAAACTTAAACCCGAGCTGAGAGCGCTCGCGCCCACGGGCGATCACCGCATTTCCGCCAACCCGCACACCAACGGCGGCAAGCTGTTAAAAGATCTCCGCCTGCCCGACTTCACGAAGTACGGCGTCAAGATGGATGCCCCCGGCACCGTCAAGGCACAGGATATGCTCGAGCTCGGCAACTATATCAGAGACGTGCTCAAGCTCAACGAGGCGAACAAGAACTTCCGCATGTTCGGACCCGACGAGACGATGTCCAACCGCATGTATGCGGCGTTTGAAGTCTCCTCCCGCCCGTTCGAGGGAACCATCTACGATAAGGCTTGCCCCGAGGCTTGCGTTTACGTCGAGGACGATAACGTCGCCCCGCAGGGCAGGATCATGGATGCCTACCTCTCCGAGCATATGTGCGAGGGCTGGCTCGAAGGATATATCCTCACGGGCAGACACGGCTTCTTTGCTTCCTACGAGTCCTTCATCCGCGTGGTAGACTCCATGATCTCCCAACACGCGAAGTGGCTGAAGGTGACCAACGAGCTGCCTTGGCGGCAGGATATCTCCTCGCTCAACCTCATCCTCACTTCCAACGTTTGGCAGCAGGATCACAACGGCTTTACCCATCAGGATCCCGGATTTTTGGATCACGTCACCTGCAAGAAGGCGGATGTCGTCCGCTGCTATCTCCCGCCGGATGCGAACTGCCTCCTTTCCTGCTTCGATCACTGCGTCAAGAGCAAGGGCTATGTCAACGTCATCGTGGCGTCCAAGCACCCGACCTATCAGTGGCTGACGATGGATCAGGCAGTCAAGCACTGCACGCAGGGCATCGGCGTCTGGTCGTGGGCTTCCAACGATGCGGGCGAGGAGCCCGATCTCGTCATGGCGTGCTGCGGCGATACGCCCACGGTGGAGGCGCTCGCGGCGACGACCATTCTCCGCGACTATATGCCCGATCTCAAGATCCGCTTCGTCAACGTCGTCGACCTCATGAAGCTCGACTCGCACGAAAATCACCCGCACGGGCTTCGCGACAGCGCGTTCGATGCCATCTTCACCAAGGATAAGCCCGTCATCTTCGTGTATCACGGCTATCCCAAGCTCATCCACGAACTCACCTATACCCGCCACAACCGCAACATCAAGGTGTTCGGGTATATGGAGGAGGGCACCATCACCACGGGCTTCGATATGCGCGTTCAGAACCATATCGACCGTTTCCACCTCGTCCGCGAGGCGATGATGAGCCTGCCGCAGCTCGGCAACCGCGGCTCCTTCCTCGTGCAGATGATGAACGATAAGCTCGTGGAGCACCGCAACTACATTGCGGAATACGGCGAAGACCTGCCCGAGATCCAGAATTGGAAGTGGCACACGCCCGAAGACAACAAGTAAAATAAATGCGGTCT
>CALVLO010000115.1 GCA_944338265.1 uncultured Clostridia bacterium | reverse complement strand
AAGGTCATCGACAATACCCGCATGAAGGCGGGCGACGTGATGCTCGCGCTGCCTTCGAGCGGCGTGCATTCCAACGGTTTCTCTCTCGTCAGAAAGGTGTTCGACGTGGAGCATTGCGACCTCGCCGCGCCCGTCGGGGAGCTTGGCGGCAAGTCGCTGGGCGAAGTTTTGCTCACGCCCACGAAGATCTATGTGAAGCCCGTGCTCGCGCTCTTGAAAGAGGTGGAAGTGAAGGGCATTTCGCACATTACGGGCGGCGGGTTCTATGAGAACATGCCGCGCTCCATCCCCAAGGGGCTGGGCGTGAAGATCAGAAGGGCGGACGTGAGAGTGCTCCCCATCTTCGAACTTATCCAAGAGAAGGGGAAGATCTCCGAGCACGATATGTTCAACACCTTTAATATGGGCGTGGGCATGAGCATCGTCGTTGCGAAAGAGGACGCCGAAAGGGCGATCTCCGTGCTCAAAGCAAACGGCGAGGACGCCTATGTGCTCGGCGAGATCGTGGAGAGCGCCGACGGGGTGATCCTGTGCTGAAACAGGTGCCCGTTGCCGTGCTCTGCTCGGGCGGCGGCACCAACTTGCAGGCGATTCTCGACAGCGCCGCGGCTGGCGCGATCCCCTCGGGGGAAGTCGTGCTCGTCGTCTCGGACAACGCCTCTGCGTACGCGCTCGAACGCGCCGCAAAAGCGGGCGTCGAGACGGCGGTCTTTGACAGGAAAGTTATTTCCGACCGCCGCGAGCGGGAGGCGCGCATCCTTGCCCTGCTGCAAGAGAGAAAGATCGGGCTCGTCGTTTTGGCGGGGTTTATGACCATTCTGAGCGAGAAGTTCACGCGGGCGTTTGAAAACCGCATCATCAACGTGCATCCCTCCCTCATCCCGAGCTTTTGCGGCGAGGGCTATTACGGGCTGAAGGTGCACGAGGCGGCGCTTCGGCGCGGCGTGAAGGTGACGGGCGCGACGGTGCACTTTGTAAACGAAGTGTGCGACGGCGGACCCATCATCCTGCAAAAGGCGGTCTGCGTGGAGGAGGGCGATACGCCCGAGACGCTCCAAAAGCGCGTGATGCGCGAGGCGGAGTGGCAGATCCTGCCCGCGGCGGCGGAGCTCGTGTGCAAAACAATACTTGACGAACAGGAGAGATAAACAAATGGGCTATATCAGAAAGAGCATGAAGCGCGCGCTTTCGGGCAATTCCTACCCCGGGCGCGGGATCGTGATCGGCAAGAGTTCGGACGGAAGAAAGGCGATGTTTGCCTACTTTATTATGGGCAGGAGCGAGAACAGCCGCAACCGCATCTTTGTGGAAAACGGCGACGAGGTGACCATCTATCCTTTTGACGAGAGCAAGGTGGAAGATCCCTCCCTCATCATCTATTCGCCCGTCAAGCAGGTCGGGAGCGATATCATCGTCACCAACGGCGACCAGACGGACACCATCGAGGAATATCTGCAACAGGGCAAGGGCTTCCGCTGCGCGCTTGCGACGCGCACCTTCGAGCCTGACGCGCCCAACTATACGCCCCGCATCAGCGGCATCCTGCACCTGAAAAAGGGCGGGTTCACCTATGAGATGTCCATTTTGAAGAGCGCGGACGGCAAGGGCGTCAAGTGCAACCGCTTCACCTTCGATTTTGAGCCCGTGAACGGCGTGGGGCACTTTATCCATACCTACGAAAAGGACGGCAGCCCGCTCCCGAGCTTTGCGGGCGAGCCCGAGCGCGTCTCCATCCCCAACGACGTAAAGGCGTTTGCGGAGGAGATCTGGGAGAGCCTTGACGGGGACAACAAGATCGCGCTCTATGTGCGCGCCGTCCATCTGCGCACATGGCAGGCGGAGAGCGTGCTCATCAACAAATTCCAAAAATAAGCGGGCGTTTTTTCGCCCATCGACGGTTTCGATAACGAGAGAAGATAACGGAGGTCACAATCCAATGAACGAGTTTTCTTTGAAGTACGGGTGCAATCCCAATCAGAAGCCCGCGCGAATTTTTATGGCGGACGGGAGCGAGCTGCCCGTGGAGATCTTGAACGGGCGCCCCGGGTATATCAACTTTTTGGACGCTTTCAATTCGTGGCAGCTTGTGAAAGAGGTGAAGGAGGCGACGGGCATGTGCGCCGCGACGAGCTTCAAGCACGTTTCGCCCACGTCCGCGGCGGTGGGGAAGAAGCTCTCGCCCGCGCTCAAAAAGGCGTGCTTCGTCGATGACATTGCGGGGCTGGACGAATCGCCCCTTGCCTGCGCCTATGCGCGTGCGCGGGGGACGGACAGGATGTCTTCGTTCGGCGATTGGATCGCGCTCTCCGACGAGTGCGACGAGGTGACGGCGAAGATCATCTCCCGCGAGGTCTCGGACGGCGTCATCGCGCCCGCATACAGCCCCAAGGCGCTGGAGATCTTAAAACAAAAGCGCAAGGGGGGCTACAATATCGTGAAGATCGATCCTTCCTACGTTCCCGCCGAGATCGAGCGCAAGCAGGTGTACGGCATCACGTTCGAGCAGGGGCGCAACAACTTCAAGATCGACCGCGCATTGCTTGAAAATATCGTCACAAAAAACAAGAACCTTCCCGAAGAGAAGGCGGTCGACCTCATCATTTCGCTTATCACGCTCAAATACACGCAGTCCAACTCCGTCTGCTTTGCGGCGGACGGGCAGGCGATCGGCGTGGGCGCAGGGCAGCAGTCGCGCATTCACTGCACCCGTCTTGCGGCGCAGAAGGCAGACCTGTGGCACCTGCGCCAGCACGAGAAGGTGCTCTCGCTGCAATTTGCCGAGGGCGTGGGCAGACCCGAGAAGAACAACATCATCGATCTGTACCTTTCCGACGATGCGGACGAGGTGCTCGCCGAGGGCGCTTGGCAGAAGAATTTCGCCGTCCGTCCCGAGCCCTTCACGCGGGAAGAAAAAGCGGCGTACTTGAAGACGATCACGGGCGTTTCGCTCGGTTCGGACGCCTTTTTCCCCTTCTCCGATAACATCGAACGGGCATACAGGAGCGGCGTGAGCTATGTGGCGGAGCCGGGCGGCTCGGTGCGGGACGATCTCGTGATCGAGGCGGCGGACAGCCACAACATGGTGATGGCGTTTACGGGCATGCGCCTCTTCCATCACTAAAATACAGCGCAGACACCGCGCAAATCCGCATGGTTTGGGTTTGCGCGATTGACTTTTTTTTCGAGGAAAATGATCATGGATATTTTGGTCGTAGGCGGCGGCGGAAGAGAGCATGCCGTCATCAAGGCACTCAGAAAGAGCAGGCGGGCGGGCAAAATTTATGCGCTGCCCGGCAACGGCGGCATTGCGCGGGATGCGGAGTGCGTGCCCGTGAAGGCAACCGATGTTGAGGGGATCGTCCGCTTCGCGCGTGAAAAGAAGGTGGATTTCGCCGTCGTCACGCCCGACGATCCGCTCGTTCTGGGCTGTGTGGACGCGCTCGAGGCTGCGGGCGTGCCCTGCTTCGGACCCAACAAGGATGCGGCGATCATTGAGGGGAGCAAGGTCTTTTCCAAACAGCTCATGAAAAAATACGGCATCCCCACGGCGGCGAGCGAGACGTTCACCGACCCCGATGCGGCGATCGCCTATTTGAAGGCGGCGCCCTATCCCACCGTCATCAAGGCGGACGGGCTCGCGCTCGGCAAGGGCGCCGTCATCGTAAACAACTTTGAAGAGGCGCAGGCGACGGTGAAGGAGATGATGGTCGACCGCATCTTCGGCGAGAGCGGGGCGCGCATCCTCGTGGAGGAATTTTTGACGGGACCCGAAGTCTCCGTGCTCTCGTTCACCGACGGCAAGATTGTTGTGCCCATGGTCTCTTCCATGGACCACAAGCGCGCGAAGGACAACGACGAGGGGCTGAACACGGGCGGCATGGGTACGGTCGCGCCCAATCCTTACTACACCAAGGAGATCGCGGCGGAGTGCATGGAGAAGATCTTCCTGCCCACCATCCGCGCGATGAACGCCGAGGGGCGCACCTTCAAGGGCTGCCTGTACTTCGGGCTGATGCTCACCAAGGACGGTCCGAAGGTCATCGAATACAACTGCCGCTTCGGCGATCCCGAAACGCAGGTCGTGCTGCCGCTCCTGCAATCCGATCTTCTCGAGATCATGCTCGCGGTGCGCGGCGGGAGCCTCAGCGCGGACATGGTGCGCTTTGAGGAGGGCGCGGCGTGCTGCGTCGTGCTCGCGTCGGAGGGGTATCCCAAGAAGTACGAGACGGGTTTTCCCATCACCATGCCCGAGGTCGGCGCGAACGAAGACATCTATGTGGCGGGCGCAAAGGCGGAAGGGGGGTAGCTCTTGACCGCGGGCGGCAGGGTGCTCGGCGCCGTTGCCACCGCGCCGACGCTCCGCGAGGCGATCGGCA
>CALVLO010000114.1 GCA_944338265.1 uncultured Clostridia bacterium | reverse complement strand
CGGCAAAGAAAAAAAGAATATGCAGGAATCGCCTAGCGGTATGGCGTCAGCTTCCCAAGCTGATTCTGGCGGGTTCGTAGCGCAGCCGCCGAGCACCGCAAAGCGGGCGGAGGCACTACCGTTTCCGTGAAAACGGGCGGCAAAGAAAAAAAGAATATGCAGGAATCGCCTAGCGGTATGGCGTCAGCTTCCCAAGCTGATTCTGGCGGGTTCGACTCCCGTTTCCTGCTCCAAACCGAGGATAAGGGCGCATCTTGCGCCCTTTCTTCATGTCTCGGGCTTCGGTCATTTACGTCAAAGTAAACTCCCTCGCCCTCGCATTTGAAAGAACACAATCTGCAACCCTTCTACTCGGTTTGGGGGTGCGTGATTTTCCGCAAAACCGAGGATAAGGGCGCAGCGCAGGCTGCGCCCTTCATCTTTTCACCTTTCCGCGCGGGGAGCGCGCCATTCAATTTGCTTTTTTGCAGCGTCTGTGCTATAATAACCGCCATGAAGGTGTTTGCAGTCAGCGATCTGCACCTCTCGGGCCTCAAAGAAAAGCCGATGAACGTCTTCGGCGAGGGCTGGGAGGGGCACTTCGAAAAAATCAAAGCCGATTGGCAGGCGAAGGTCGCAGAGGAAGATATCGTCCTCATCGGCGGCGATACGTCGTGGGGGATGAAGCTCGAAGAGGGCATGTACGATGTCCGCACCCTCGCCCCGCTCAAGGGGAAAAAGGTGTTCGTCCGCGGCAATCACGACTATTGGTGGAGCGGCATCACGCGCGTCCGTTCCGCCGCGCCCGAAGGCTTTTATTTTTTGCAGAACGACTGCGTGCGCCTCGGCAATGTCGTCATCGCGGGTTCGCGCGGCTGGGCTTGCCCCGGCAGCGCCGACTATACCGAGCACGACCGCGCCCTCTACCTCCGCGAAGCCGAGCGCTTCCGCCTCGCCTTTCACGAGGTCTCCAAGGTGCGCAGGGAGGGCGATCTCCTCATCGCGCTCATCCACTACCCGCCCTTCAACGTCAAAAAGGAAGATACCCTCTTTACCGAGCTCTTCGAAAAGAACGGCGTCAACAAGGCGGTGTTCGGGCACCTGCACGGGAGCGGCTACTTCCCGCTTCGCTCGGAGAAGGCTGGCATCGAGTACTTCCTCACCTCGTGCGATAAGGTGAATTTTACCCTCACGCAAATTTGCTGAAACCCTTGCTTTTTTGCGCGGGCTGTGCTATACTGTATGCAAGAGCAGTTCTTTAAGAGCGGTACCGTGATGCCGACAAGACGCCTTGCTTCATTTTAAGCATTTGAGATGAACGGAAAATGGTCTTGCGGCATGGCTGCAAGGCTTTTTTTATGGGCTGCGCGGAGCGGAGTTATGGAAGAGAAGAAGAGAGGACCTGTCATTTTGGATGCAGAGGGGCTGCGCCGCAGCCTCGTGCGGCTCTCGCACGAGATCGAAGAGCGCTGCGAGGGCTTCGAAAACGTCGTCCTCGTGGGCGTCAAGCGGGGCGGCGAGGTCGTCGCCCGCCGTCTGCAAGCGCTCATCGCCGCCTCGGGCAGGGGCGAAGTCCCCTGCGCGGGGCTGGATATCGCCATGACGCGGGACGATCTCGTCTCGGCGTTCATCCTGCCCGATGCCGTCAAAAACGAGCTCGGCTTTTCGCTCACGGGTAAGTGCGTCGTCCTCTGCGACGACGTGCTCCACACGGGCAGAAGCGCCGTTGCGGGCATCGAGGCGCTCTTCCGCCTCGGGCGTCCCGCCAAGATCCTGCTCTTGGTGCTCGTCGACCGCGGCGGGCGGGAGCTGCCCGTCCGTGCGGATTTTGCAGGCAAGAACGTCCCCACTTCCAAAGAGGAGTACATCTGCGTGCAATTTACAGAGCTCGGCGCGGCGGAAGATGCGCTTTACATTACAAAGCAACCATAAAAGGAGGCAAACAGATCGGTATGCTCAAACGGAAAGACGTTCTGGGGCTCTACGAGCTGGAGGCGGAGGAGATCGAAGAGATCCTCACCGTCGGCATGAACATGAAAAAGCTCCTGCGCCAGAACATCAAAAAGCTGCCCCACCTGCAGGGCAAGTCGGTGACGACGCTCTTTTACGAGAACAGCACCCGCACCCGCTGCAGCTTCGAGCTCGCAGCCAAGTACATGGGGGCGCACGTCGTCAACATCTCCGCCTCTTCCTCCTCCGTGCAGAAGGGGGAGACGCTCGTCGATACGGGCAAGACGCTGGATGCCATGAAGAACGACGTCATCGTCATCCGCCATCCGATGGGCGGCGCACCCGCGCTGCTCGCCAAAACGGTGAAGGCGCACGTCGTCAACGCGGGCGACGGCATGAACGAACACCCCTCGCAGGCACTCTTGGATATGCTCACCATGCGCGAGAACTTCGGCTCCTTACAGGGGCTCACGGTCGCCATCCTCGGCGATATCCGCCACTCGCGCGTCGCAAAGAGCAACCTCTTCGGGCTCAGGAAGATGGGCGCCACCGTCAAAATGTTCGCCCCGCGCACACTGATGCCGACGGGGATCGATCAGATGGGCGCCGTCGTCTGCCGCTCCCGCGAAGAGGCGTTGGAGGGCGCAGACGTCGTCATGGGTCTCCGCATCCAGCTCGAGCGCCAGCACGGCGGCAACTTTCCCTCCCTCGGCGAATACGCCAAATTTTTCGGGGTGGATGAGGCGGCGCTCAAATACGCCAAAAAGGGCGCGCTCATCATGCACCCCGGTCCCGTCAACCGCGGCGTGGAGCTCACCTCCGCGCTCATCGATGGCGAAACGAGCCGCATCGAAGAGCAGGTGCTCTCCGGCATCGCCGTGCGCATGGCGATCTTGTTCCTCTTAACAAAAGAGGAGATTTGAAAAATCTCTCTCGTGCGGTCCGTCGGCGCTTGCGCGCGCCTTTATCGGCACGGAACGCTTTTCCGAACATTCAAAGGATGGGAATAGACTATGATCATCAAAAATGCAGAAGTCGTCTTGGAAGACGGCGTCAAAAGGGCAGATCTCCGCATCGAAAACGGAAAAATTGCAGAGATCGGGCAAAAACTCAAGGGTGATGGGATAGATTGCAAGGGGCTCACCGTCCTTCCCGGGCTCATCGATATGCATGTGCACCTGCGCGAGCCGGGGTTCGAGAGGAAAGAGGATATTGCAAGCGGCAGCCGCGCCGCCGTCAAGGGCGGCTTCACGCAGGTGTGCTGCATGCCCAACACCAAACCCGTCACCGATAACAAAGTCGTCGTCTCCTATATCAAACAGCGCGCCAAAGAGGTGGATCTCTGCAAGGTGCATCCCATCGGCGCGATCACAGAAGGGCAGGCAGGGGAGAACCTCGCCGCCATCGGCGCGATGAAGGCGGCGGGCGCCGTCGCCATTTCGGAAGACGGCAAGAGCGTTCCCTCCGCCAAGATCATGGCAAACGCCATGCAGTATGCGGCGGACTTCGGGCTCAAATGCCTCTGCCATTGCGAAGACAGCGCGCTCGTCGATGGCGGCGTCGTGCACGAGGGCTACTACGCCACGCTCACGGGGCTCAAAGGGAGCATCCGCGCCGCGGAAGATCTCATCATCGCCCGCGAGATTCTTCTTGCAGAGAGCCTCTCCCTGCCCGTGCATATCTGCCACGTCTCTACTTACAGCGGCGTGCAGCTCATCCGCGAGGCAAAGGCGCGCGGCGTTCAGGTCACGGCAGAGACCTGCCCGCACTACTTCACGCTCACCGACGAGGTGATTTCCACCTTCGATACGAACACCAAAGTCAACCCGCCCATCCGCGAAGAAAAAGATCGGCTCGCCATCATCGAAGGGCTCCAAGACGGCACGCTCGATTGCATCGTCACCGATCACGCCCCGCACCATGAAGACGATAAGAATGTGGAATACGCGCTTGCGGCGTTCGGGATCAGCGGATTGGAAACGTCCTTCGCGCTCTCCTATACGCAGCTCGTCAGGGGCGGCGCGCTCAGCCTTCCGGAACTTGCCGCGAAGATGAGCGCCAACCCCGCGCGCATCCTCGGCTTGGAGGGCGGCGCGCTCACCGTCGGCGCCCCCGCCGATCTCACCATCGTCGATCTCAACGCCAAATGGAAGATCGACCCCAAAGACTTCGTCTCCAAAGGCAAGAACACGCCGTTTACGGGCAGAGAGGTATACGGGAAGGTTGTGTATACCTATGTCGACGGCGAACTCAAATATAGTATTTGAACAGCATCTGCGGCACCAATCCTTAGCCTTCCCCCTCGGGGGAAGGGGGACCGCTTGCGGTGGATGAGGGGTGCCTCATTTCCAAAGCGTTTCCCCTCTCCTACTCTTGGCGCCCTCTACGAGGGAGCTGTCACGAAGTGACTGAGGGAGTTTTTCCGCCCCCCTTAACACTTGTTTTAAGGGGGGACTAAGGGGGGATTTCCCCGCCTTCCCCCTTGGGGGAAGGGAGACCGC
>CALVLO010000113.1 GCA_944338265.1 uncultured Clostridia bacterium | reverse complement strand
ATCGGTCTGCTTGGAAGAGTTCCTTGATGGTATCGTTCTCCCCGCCTTCGCTCACAAAACAGATCTTCACCTGAAAGTACTTCTTCGTCTGAAAAAACTTGCACCTGATATGAAAGATGCACTGCACGCCGATGATGACGACGGTCGCCCCCGCGGCGACGATATACATCCCCGCACCTGCCGCCATGCCCACGCCCGAGGTCGCCCATACGCCCGCCGCAGTCGTCAGCCCGTGGATCTCGTGCTTGCGGTAAATGATGATGCCCGCACCCAGAAAGCCGATGCCCGAGACGATCTGCGCCGCCACGCGGGAGGCATCCGCCTCGATGCTGTCCCCAAAGCCGTACTTGGAGACGACCATGATGAGCGCACTTCCCGCGCACACGATGGTATGCGTGCGGATGCCCGCCTCCTTATAGCGCAGCTTCCGCTCGTACCCGATGGCAAACCCCAACACCACCGCGAGCAGAATATTCAGCAGATACGTCAATTCACCCAAAATATCCAACTTCTCACCCTTTTTCACCCATCCGCAGAACGGACTTCTTCAATACGTCTGCGATGCCTTGTGCCGCCGCGGGCGTTTCCGCCTCGGCAAACACCCGCACCGCGGGCTCCGTGCCCGAGAGCCGCAAAAGCCCCCAGCATCCGCCCGCAAAGTGCCATTTGAAGTTATTGTTCAGCTGCTCGAAGCGCAGGACTTCCCTCCCGAAATCGGGCGTAAGACGGGCAAACGACCCTTCTTCCGGCATGGCGGGTAGGCGCAACTCGTCCTCCACGCAGGCGTATGTATAGCCGCAGAAGGCATGCACTTCCTTCACGATCTCCGAGACGGGTTTATTCATCTTGATGCGCATCTCCATAAAGAGCGCGCCCGAGAAGGTACTATCCTTCCCTGCAAGATAGCCGCGGCAGGTCAGCCCCCCGCTCGATTCGCCACCGATGAGCGCATCCGTCTCCCGCATCTTGGAGGAAATGTTCTTAAAGCCCACATCCACCGTATGGCAGGCATAGCCCAGCTTTTCGGCGAGCAGATCGAGAAGGACGGACGTTGCGATGTTCTTGACGGCATCCCCCTTCATCCCTCTGTACCTGACGAGGTAATAGTAGAGGCAGGCGAGGATATCGTTGCTGTTCACATATTCCCCTTTTTCATCGAGGATGCCGAGGCGGTCGCCGTCGCTGTCCGTCGCCATCGCGTAGTCGAACTTCCCGCGCAGCACCTCCTCTTTTAAGGGCTCGATCATCTGCCGCGTGGGATTGGGCAGGCGGCTCCCGAACAGCGCATCCCGCTCCGCGTGGAGAATGACGTACTTTTTGAGCTGATAGCGGTCGAACAGCGGCTTTAATCCCACCACCGCGACGCCGAAGAGATTATCGAAGAGAAGATGCAGGCGGTTCTCCCGGATGGACGGATCGAGAAAATCCTCGATATGCGAGAGATACGCCTCTCGGTTTTGGAACGTTTTCACGAGGGGCGAGGTATAGAGCTGTGCGTCCGTCAGCGCGCGCACCTCTTTCACCTTCCCCGTGAATATCTCCAGCCTTCGCGTGACGGAAACGTCTGCATCAGCGCCGCCCTTTACAAAGAGTTTGACCCCGTTGTACATATACGGGTTGTGGCTTGCCGTGATCATCAGCCCGTAGGCGCAGCCTTCGTCCCGCACGGCGCACATGACCATGGGCGTGGGCACGGGGCGATCATACAGCAGACAGCGTATCCCGTTCGCAGCCAACACTTCCGCCATCCACCGCGCAAAGGCGTCCGATAAAAAGCGGTTGTCAAATCCGATGGGAACAGCCGTCTTCACGCCGTCCGCAGCTACCATGTCCGCGAGCCCCTGCGCGATGCGCTGTACGTTTGCCTTTGTGAAGTCCTCCCCGATCACCCCGCGGAAGCCTCCCGTTCCGAATGCGATATCATTTGTTTTCATAGGCGGATCTCCTCAAAATGCCCTCACGGCTGCGCCTGTAAATCGGCAAAGACGATTTGCAATACAGCCACGGAGTACCGTTCAAAACGGATATGCAGCGTCTTCCCTTCCGCGCGGACGGACACGGCATCCTCTGCGGGATAGAAAACCTCGCAGCTGAAAACGGCATGCGGCAACGGCACATCCAACTGCATCGTACCGAGCCCCCATACGCCGAGCAGCATCCTCTTCCCGTCCGTAAGCCCCACGGCGGCTTTCTCATCGCCGAATTTTGCAAACCCGAAGGGAAGATAGGGCACGGCGGTACGGCGGAAGGACCCGAGCGCTTTTGCCTTCGCCACGCCAAGCTTTACAAGCTCCGTCTGCCGCGGCGTCAACTTGCGCAGATCGGATGCAAGATGCATCCTGCCCATCATGCCGTTTACCATGTTCACGGCGACTTCGTCATCCGACGGACGCCCCTCGGCGGGCTCGTATTTTCCGTCGACGACGGGATAGCTCCAAAATGCCGTCTGCTCGGGCAGCGCCGCCGAAAAAATATTTCCGATGATATACGGGAATTTCCGATACAGCACCTGATCGGAGGCGGAAAAGACCGAACTTCCGCGCAGGCTCTGCCAATCCGACCGCATGCCGCCGCTCGAACAGCCCTCAAAGATGACGTTCGGATATTTTGCGCGCTGACCGTCCAGCCAATGCAAAAATGCCTGCGTCGTCTGCTCCAAACCCTCGCCGCAGCAATCGCTCGCGACCTCCGTTCCCACGCCACAGTCCTGATTGCAGTCGATCTTGATATACTGCGCGCCGTATTCCTCCACCATGCGGGAGATCGTCTCCCCCATGCGGCGGCGCACCTCTTTGTGGCGGTAGTCGAGGAAATACCTGCCCGCAACGAGAACGCGCTCCCCGTTCGTGCGGATATAGGCGTCCTCGGGATATTCCTCGCCGCTGCGCGTACCGACGACCTCGGGCTCGATCCACAGCCCCGCCTTCATGCCGAAAGAGCGGATATAGTCCGTGATCGCGCGCACGCCGTGCGGGAAGCGCAGGCGGCTCTCCCGCCATTTCCCGACGTAGGGATAGATCTTCACCTCGTCCACATCGTCGTGCCAACCGCAGTCGATCACATAGACGTCCGCCCCGCACGCGGCGACGAGCGGCACGAGCGCGCGCGTCCGCGCCTCTTCGGGCGAATCCCACGAAAGATACATATATTCGTTGAAAATAACGGGAAGATCGGCATCCGCCGCGCCAAACTTTGCCGTGCTGCGGCGGTAGCGCGTCATCTCCTGCAAAATGCCGTTGAGGCTCGTTCCGAGGCAGAGCGCCACGCTGCGGGAGGAGTATCTCTCCCCCGCGGCAAGATTTTTTTTCCAGCCGCCCCTTAAAAACGTTCCGCCGCTCAGCGAAAGATAGAGCGCCCCTGCGCAGCCTTCCGCCACCTCCCAATCCCAGCCGCCGCACGATTCGATCTGGAAAAACAAAAACCGTTCATGCTCCGCATCCTCAATAATCGCCTGCGGGAGCTCCTCTTTTGTAGACCAGCTCCCCGCATTGAACCCGCCGATGCGGCGGAAGGTGCGGTTGCGCGTTTCAAACATGCCGAGATCGTCAAAAGAGAGGCGGCGCGGCTGGCACTCGCAGTGATGGCTGTTGTGGAAACGGTAGAGATAGGTATTTCTCCTGCGCGCGAAGGCAAATCCGCTGACGTTGAGAATGGAGACGTTCTCCAAAACAATGTCCCGCGAAGAGATATTCTCCACATCCGCGCAGACGCGCACCGCGCCGCTAAGCATTTCAAAGCGCGTCGTAACGCGGCAGAGCGCGTTGCGCTGCACGATGACGAGCTGCTCCGTCTCGCTGCGCACCGCTTCAAGGCGCAGGGTATCCGTCGCAAACGGCTGTTTCGCCGGCGACGGAGAAAAGATATCTTCGCCCGCGATGCGCACATCGGAGACGGGTATGGCGCAATCGGGTTCGCCGAACGCACCCGCGCACAGCATCCCGTTTCGCTCAAAAAATTGCAGACCGCAAAATGAAAACCCCATACTCACTCCTGCGCATGCAACAATACGCACAATTCGTCGTGCAGGCGGAGAAGCGCATCCCCGCCGTGAGGATAGCAAAAGAAGCTTTCAAAGCCGCGTTCTTGTAGCAAATCGAGCACGAACGCGCGCCCCATCTTCTGTTCGGCGGCTTTCAGCAGGCAATAATCCTGCAATCCGTCGCGGAACACTTTCAGCCGAAGCGAGGCAAGCGCCCCCTCTTTGCCCGGATAAACGCGGAACGCATCCCCCGCCTGATACCGCCCCGCGCTGTCCGTCTCGTAAAACGGATCGACGGGGCGCAGCGAAAGATAGGAATTGTAAAAGTTGTAGCCCCAATGCAAAAAGCCGTGCGCGCCGTATTTGTAGAGCATGATCCCCAGCACGCGGTTGCGTTCGGACGGCGTGCAGAAAAAGCTGTTGGGCTCGAAATGTCTGTCCTGCCCCGTGCAGTAATAGACCATAATTTCCGTTCCGCTTGCGAAAAACGGCTCGCAGGA
>CALVLO010000112.1 GCA_944338265.1 uncultured Clostridia bacterium | reverse complement strand
GCAGCGCCATCGGTCTGCCGACGATATTGCTCCGCCCGATGACGACCGCACGCTTGCCTCGCGGGTCGACGTGATAGCGCGCCAAAAGCTCCATCACGCCGAGCGGTGTGCAGGCGATTGTACCCTCCTCGTGCATTGCGAGCCTTCCGATATTTTCCGCCGAAAAGCCGTCTACGTCCTTTTCCGTGGGGATGCGCGCGAGAATGCGCTCCGCATCAAGGTGTGCAGGCAGCGGGAGCTGGACGAGGATGCCGTGCACGTTCTCGTCCTCGGCGAGCGCGGAAACGAGCGCCTCTGCCTGCGCCTGCGTCGCATCTGCGGGCAGGTAATGCGCAAACGAGCGGATGCCCGTCTCTTCGCAGCCCTTGATCTTGTTGCGCACATACACCTGCGAGGCGGGATCTTCGCCCACGAGGACGACTGCGAGCCCCACTTTTTTGCCGTATTTTGCCTCGAACGCTGCCGTCTCCTCCCTGAGTTCGGCGCGGACGTCCGCCGCGATCTTCTTGCCGTCGATCAAAGTCATTTGTTGATGATCCCTCCCAAAACGCCGTTGACGAAATCCGCCGACTTCTCCGTCGAATATTTACGGGCAAGCGCCGCCGCCTCCGAAACGGAGACGACGGGCGGAACGTCGTCGAAATATCTGATCTCCGCGAGCGCCAACAGCAGTACTGCCTTATCTGCGGGATAGATGCGGTAATCGGCAAACCGCGTCACATGCGCGGCGATCTCCTCGCCGAGAGACTCTTTGTGTGCAAAAACGGCGGAAACGAGTGCCTCCGCAAATGCGCACTCCTCTTCTTTGAGCTTATGGTCCTTATAAACTGCGGCGCGAAATCCCTTTTTTCCGTCGCCGCCGAACAGGTCGGCGAAGACGATCTGAAACGCCGCTTCTCTTGCATCGCTTCTCATGGATGTTCCTCTATGAAGTATGATAACATTCCCTCCCGCATGTGGGAGGGAATGCGTCAGGCTTGCGGTTGTTCGCCTGCGGGTGCGGGGGCAGCCTCCTGCGGTTCCGCTTTCCGCTCGGGGAATACCACGCTCGTGACGTGGACGTCCACCTTGGCGATCTTGTACTTCGTCATGGATTCGACCATCTGCTTGATATTCTGCTGGATGCGGAAGGCAAGGTCGGGCACTTTGTAGCCGTAGTGTGCAATGACGGAAATATCGACGAAGATGCCTTCCTTTTCAAAGTAGAGTTTGATCCCCTTGTTTTTGGAAGGAACGAGCTCGATGCCCTCCGTCTCCTGCAGGCTCAAAACGACGATGCCGCTCACAATATCCGCGCTGTAGGTGATCTTCCCCTTCTGTCCGTTCGGATTGTACTTGATGCTTGCCATGATCTTCTCCTTTGCAGGTACCATTATAACACATATCTTTGGAATTTACCACTGTTTTTTTCAACTTTCTGCATAAACGGGCATAATTATAATGTTTCCGTCGCGGATTTTCTGCTCAACTTCGAGCGCGTAGAAAATTTTTGTGACCATTTCCGAAGTGAGTTCGCTCGAATTGACGAAGACGTTGATGCTCCCCCCGTCCCCGATCGCAACGGCGGCATCGGAAAATCCCATCGTCTTGATGATGGACTCCATCACGAGTTCATCCTCCATCAGCTCCACGAGCTCCTGCTTGCGCTCCACCGCCGCGGCGTGCTCCTCGCTTCCCTCCGCATAGGCGGCGATGACGCTGTCGAGCTGCACGAACTCTTCGCTGCGCGTGGAATTGCGGTCGGCGCGGTAAGTCGTAAAATAGTTGACTTCGACGTCGGCATCCACGCTTGCTGTCTGCGTCCCCGCGAGCACGAAGTTGAAGATCGCCGTAACGGCGAGCAGCAACACGAGCGTTGACATGAGTGCGATCTTTTTGGTGTTCGACATGGTATTGACTCCTTGAAGCTTTTTTTATTTGTTTTCCGCAGGGCAGACGAGCACCCTGTTTTCGGCAATCCCGAGCGAAGCGGCGGCGGCTTGCGTCAGCCTGAGCCGCGTGAAGATGGCGTCCTCCCCGCTGAAAAAGACGACGGCGGAGACGGGTTCTCCCTCTTGAAGCGTGATGGCGGCGCGCACGTTGCCCGCGCCTTGGATCTGCGAGAGGATGGCGGAGAGCCGCGCCTCTTCGGCAGTCTGCGAGAATGAGCTGCTCTCTTCCTGCGGGCGGGCAAATACCGCCCAACACAGCAGGAGCAGCAGGAGCGCCGCCGCGGCGATGGTGAGGATGCGCACCGTCCTGTTTTCCGACAGTTTTTTCCACCCCGCCTTCATGCGATCACCGTCTCACAGCCGTAGTGCGCCGCAAGCGCCTCCCGGATGCTTTCCATCATATATATATGTTCCTCCTCTTGCGATATTCCGAAATCCAGGATGCGCACATCGATTTTTTGGTAGGAAAATGTCGCATCCGCATTGCGCACGACGCGCACGGCTGCCGTCACGCCGTATTCCTCTTCGAGCGTGAGAACGATGGCGGCGGCATCCCCCTCGGCAAGTTCCTTCGCGCAGAATGCAAGGTAGTCTTCGTCCGTCTGCATCTCCTGCGTCACCGCGACGGGCGCCTCCCCCGCAAGCAGCGCGCGCACGGGCATGAGCATGACGAAGAGAATGCAGAGTCGCGTCGCGCCCTTCAAAAATTTCCCCATCTTGCCGCTCGGGGCGATCAAGGTGACGGCGGCGGCGAGCAGCACGATGCCGATGATGGCGAGGATGTATGCCCGCATCAGAGAATGACCCCCGAGGAGCAGACGAGCAGCAGCACGGTGAGAAAATATAAAAACGCCACGCACAAGAGCCCCGCCACAAAATAGCCGCAATCGCCTGCCAACGCGCTCAGAAAGGAGGAGACCTTGCCCCCTGCGGGCTCTGTGACCGCCGCGCCGAGCCGCAGAAAGAGCTGAAATGCGGCAAACAGCAGCACGGGGCGAAGGATGGTCGCAAACAATAAAAAGACGGCAAACGAGCCAAGCGCATTTTTGATGAGCGAGCTGCCCGCAAGCACGAGATCTACCCCGCCCGATAAAAATCCGCCCACGATGGGCACGGACCCCGAAACGAGGTATTTTACCGTGCGCAGCGAGATGCCGTCGTACTGCGCCGAGGTGATGCCCTGCACAGTCAAAAAGAGAGTGAACAGCCCGAGCGTGAGCCCGATCAACCACTTATTTACGCTCTTGAAAAACGCGCCGAGTTTTTCGCAGCGCACGTCGGGCGAGAGATTGCCGGCAAACGTGAGAACGATGACGGCGACGGTCGTCGGAAGAATGACGGCGGTAAAGAGTTCACAGATCCCGCTCGAAAGAAAGGCGACGGCGGGGCGAAAGACGCCCGCAGAGACGGCTCCCCCGCTCGCCGCCATCAGCGTGAGCAGGATGGGACAGACAATCTGCATCTGCCGCTGCATGGATGCGATGGCTTCAAACCCCGTCTGCAAAACGGTCGTCAGGACGGCGAGCAGGACAGCACCCACCGCGAGATAGGCTGCAAAGTTTATTATGTCTGACATAGTACTTTGCATAAATCCGTTTTTTGCAGAATTGAGGATGCCGCACAGCACGCTGACCGCCAAAATTACGGCGAGCGCAGGCAGCATTGCCCGCCCCTCCTCCCACACGAGCGAAAAGACGGCGGTGAGGAGCGAGTCGTATCCGAGCGCAAAATCTCCCGTTACGAGGCTTGCAAGCATCTCTTTGACGTCCTTCCCCTCAAATTCGGAAAACCCTTCCAAATATTCCTGCAATTCCTGCGTATCGAGTTGGGCAAGCAGCTCCGCTACCTGTGCTTGCAGCTCATCGAGCGCCTCCTGCTCCTCGGCAGTATAGGCGGAAGCCGCCTGCCGCTCCCCCGTCGGAGACAGAAGAAGGAATAAGATCGCAAGCAGGGCGAGAAAAATGAGGACGGCGCGGGCGCGCCGCGGACGGGAAATGCGTCTGATCATGACATGAGCCCTATGAGCTCCCCCGCAAGCGAGAGAACGCTCTCCAAAATGGGTACGGCGAGAATGAGGATGAGGATCTTCCCGCAGAAGATGAGCTTGTCCGCGAGAGAATTTTGCCCGAAATCTGCCAAGATCCCCGCGCTGAATTCGACGAGATAGGCGATACCAACCATCTTTAGAAGGGTGCGGACGATGGTGGAATTTAGCCCCGTCGCCGCGGCGATGTCCGTAAAGATGGCGATGCTGCCGCGGAACGCTTCCAGAACAAAGAGCAGCAGAATAATGCTGCCCGCAATGGTGATCACAACGGCAAGCTCGGGCTTTGTGCTCTTAACGAGGATAGCGGCGACCGCCGTCACGAAGGCGATCCCGACGAGTTGAAAGATCTGCGCCGTCATGTGACACCAAAGATGGAGCGGATGGTCTCAAACAGGTCGCCGATCATCGTCACCGCAATGGTGAGTGCAATGACGAGCCCGACAATGGAGACGATGGTCGCAATATCGTCGCGATCTGATTTTTTTAAGATCTGGCACACGACGGTGAC
>CALVLO010000111.1 GCA_944338265.1 uncultured Clostridia bacterium | reverse complement strand
AGTATGAATAATGAATAATAAATATATCCCCCCCAACAAAAATAGCCTTCCCACAGGGAAGGCAAAAAAGCGGTCAAACCTTATATCGCATGCAAATGTTTAAGCGAAACATCCAGAATGGGCGCGCTGTGCGTAAGCGCCCCCGACGAAATATAATCCACACCAAGCGCCACATATTTCTGCACATTCTCGCGCGTGACGTTGCCGGAGATCTCCGTCTTCGCCCTGCCCTTGCACAGGCGCACCGCCTCTTCCAGCGCTGCCCCCCGCATATTATCGAGCATGACGATATCCGCGCCCGCATCGAGCGCCTCGCGGAGCTCCTCCAAGGTCTCCACCTCGATCTCGATCTTCCGCACGAAGGGCGCATATGCCCGCGCGCGCTCCACGGCATTTTTGATGCCCCCCGCCGCGCCGATATGATTGTCCTTCAGGAGCACGCCGTCCGAGAGATTAAAGCGATGATTGCGCCCGCCGCCCACCGTGACGGCATACTTTTCAAAGCTCCTTAAAAGAGGCGTCGTCTTGCGCGTATCCAACAGCACGGTGCCGGAGCCCTCCAACAGCTCCGCCATGCGCCGCGTATAGGTGGCAATGCCGCTCATGCGCTGCAAAAAGTTGAGCGCCGTGCGCTCGGCAGAGAGGATGGCGCGCATGTTGCCCGTCACTTCGGCGATGAGCGCCCCCGCGGCGACGGCGTCGCCCTCCCGCACATGCAAAACGACCTCGCTCGTCCCGTCGAGCAGCTTGAACGTGCGCGCGAAGACGGGCAGCCCCGCCACAACGCCCTCGGCTTTGGCGATGAGGTCCGCATGCCCGCGCATGCCCTCGTCCACGACGGCGTTGGCAGAGACGTCCTCCCACGGAATATCCTCGCGCAGTGCGGCGAGAATGGTCTCGTCCCAATAGAGTGTTTGCGTTACATTACTTGCGTTCACGGCGGATCTCCTTTCTTACGCGCGCTCTCCGCGCCCGTTCGATCTGTTTGATTTGATAGATTGCGGGGTCGAAAGCCGCCTCCCCGCGGGCGGCGCTCCCCGCCGCGATGTCCTCTGCGGCGCGCCTTGCAAAGATGAGCGCCTCCAAAAGCGAGTTGGAGGCAAGCCTGTTCCTGCCGTGCACGCCGTTGCAGCACGTCTCGCCCACGGCATAGAGGTGGGGCATCGTCGTCCTCCCGGAGAGCGAAGAGCGCACGCCGCCCATAAAGTAGTGCTGCGCGGGCACGACGGGGATGGGCGCGGAAAACACATCGTAGCCCTCCTTGCGGCAATGCTCCACAATGCCGGGGAAGTGCTCTTTGAGCGTCCTTTCGCCCCCCTCGACGGTGCGCAGATCCAGCCGCACGAAGTCGCTCCCCTCGCGGCGCATCTGCTCGTAGATGGCTGCGGTCACAACGTCGCGCGGGAGGAGCTCGTCCACAAACCGGTGCCCCTCGCGGTCCAGCAAATGCGCCCCTTCGCCGCGGACGGATTCCGAGATGAGAAAGCTCCGCCCGTGCCCCGCGGTATACAGGCTCGTCGGGTGAAACTGCACATAGTCCGCATGGTCGACGGCGATCTCATGTTCGAGGCACACCCCCACGCCGTCGCCCGTCAGGATGCGGTAGTTGGTGGAGTGCGGGAAGAGCCCGCCCACGCCCCCCGTGGCGAGCACGGTATTGCCCGCGCGCACGGCATACACCCTGCCCGTGGCGTTTTCGCAAAGCACCGCGCCGAGGCACGCCTCATCCTCCTCGGCAAGGAGCAGATCGACCATCGTCGTATGCGGGCGCAGTGTCAGATTGCTCCGCCTTTGCGCCTCCCGCAAAAGGTGCGAGGTGATCTCCTTTCCCGTGCAGTCGGCATGAAAGAGGATGCGCGGGCGGGAGTGCGCCCCCTCGCGGGTGTAGCGGAGTTCCCCCCGCTCGTCCCGCGCAAAGCGCACGCCGAGGGCGATGAGCTCCTCGATGGTCCTGCGCGAGTTCTCGATCATGCAGCGCACGGTAAAGGGATTGTTCTCGTAGTGCCCCGCGCGCATGGTATCTTCAAAATATCCCTGAAAGTCCCCCCTGTCGCGCAGGACGCAAATACCCCCCTGCGCCAAAAAGGAGTCGCTCTCCTTGAGCCCGCCCTTGCACACGACGAGCACGCGCATCGCCTCGGGAAGGTGCAGCGCGCAGTTGAGCCCCGCCACGCCCGCGCCGATGATGAGCGCATCAAACCGTTCCATACTCATGCGCCGAGCTCCAGCATTCTCTCAAGCGCCGCGGCTGCCTTGGCGGCAACGTCTGCGGGCACCTCGACGGGCGTCCCCTCGCCGCGGAAGACGGCTTCGAGCGCCGCAGGCGTGATCTTCTTCATATCGCCGCAGACAAAGCTCTCCCGCGTGAGGAAGAACTGCTTTTTGGGGCAGCGGCGGCGCAGCTCGTACAGCGTGCCCTCCTCCGTGGCGATGAGGAAGGCGGGCGCCCCGCTCCCCTCCGCATAGGAGATGATGCCCTCCGTCGAACCGACGAACGCCGCCATGGCGCGCACTTCGGCGGGGCACTCGGGGTGGGCAAGCAGGGGCGCTTCGGGGTGCGCCGCCTGCGCGGCACGCACCTCCGCCGCCGTCGTCGCATCGTGGATGGGGCAATACCCCCGCCCGAAATAAAAGTGCTTTTGCGGAAGCTGCGCGCTCACATGCGCGCCGAGGTTTCGGTCGGGGATAAAATAGATGTTCTTTTCTTTGAGGCGGGAGACGATCTTCACCGTGTTGGAACTCGTCACGATGACGTCGGAAAGCGCCTTGAGCCGCGCCGAAGAGTTGATGTAGGTGACGACGGCGAGATCGGGCACGCGCGCCCGCATCCCGGCGATCTCCTCTGCCGAAGCCATGTCCGCCATCGCGCAGCGGGCGTCGGGCACGGGCAAATAGACCTCCTTTTCGGGGCACAGGATCTTGGCGCTCTCCCCCATAAAGGAGACGCCGCAAAAGACGATGACGGGCTTCTCGCTCGCCCTTGCCTTGCGCGCGAGCGCAAAGCTGTCGCCCACAAAGTCTGCCGCAGCCTGCACGGCAGCGGGCGCATAATAGTGTGCGAGGACGAGCGCCTCCTCGCGGCGGATCTGTCTTCCCATGCCTCTCCCTCTCTTGTAAGACGCAATAGAGCACTTGATAGTACAATAGTATATAAGAAAACGCACGGGATGTCAAGCCCGTGCAAAAATTATCCCAAAGAAAACGCTCACGCGCGAAGGAGGCGCAGATATTCCGAAAGCTCCGCGATCTCCCCGCCCACCTGGTAAGAAAAGTACGCCCCCAAAAGGCGCAGCGCGCGCACGATGCCGTCCGCATCCGCCTCCCCCTCCCCGCCGAGGGCGCGGAAGACGCGGTATGTACGCTCGCTCGCAAGCGCCCCCTCCGCCGAACATCCCTCGCAGAGAAAGCACCCGCCCGCAAAGTCAAAGCGCATCCTGCCCGCGGGGCGCCTCCCGCAGACGGGGCACGCCCCCGCCGAGACGGGATAGCCCGCAAAGGCGAGCGCCTCCCACAAAAAGCGGACGAGCGCGAGCGGTTCGTCCTGCGCAATGCCCTCGAGCGCGGTGACGGCAGAAACGAGCAGCCGCCCCGAAGGCATGCCCTCGAGCGCGATCTTGTCGCAGGCGGAGAGCGCCGCCGCCCCCGCATAGTAGCGGATAACGTCCTCGCGGATGGCGTAAAACCCGTCGTGCAGCGCGGCGGAAGTCACCGTGTTGCGCCCCCCGCGCGCGGCGAGCACAAACTCGGCAAAACAAAAGGGCTGCGCGGCGAAGCGGAGCTTCGCCGCGCTCTTCCGCACGCCCTTGAGCGACGCCGCGATCTTGCCGCGTTCCGCCGTGAGGAGCGTCACGATCTTATCGTATTCGCCGTAGTCCGCCGCCCTGAGGACGAGCGCCTCCGCCTTGTATTCCATGCCGCCTCCCGCTCACCGTTTCAGCTGTTGATACAGCATGTAGTAGGTCACGTTTCCCGTCTTTTCAAACAGCTCCCAAGCGAGCTCGGAAGCATCCTTCCCTTCTTTCTCCCGCATCGCTCCCTCCCCGCACAGTATGCGCAGGGCGCGAGCGGCTCATTCCTCGCCGCCAAACGCTTTGGGATCGCAGACTCCGTCCAACAATTCCCCACACATTTTCACGCACGAACTCAGAAGCCCCCGTCCATTTTTACACAACCGAGACACGCAAAGCACAGCCAACCCACTCTCCGCCGCCGAACACTTTCAGCCCGCGGACACTGCCCTTCAACCCCCGCGCACCCAAACGCACTCACTCAAAAGCCCCGAGCAGTTTTTCCTATCCCAACGCAACCGCGCCACGCAAAGCACAGCCAACCCACTCTCCGCAGCCGCTTTCCAATAGCGCGCTCCGCCCAATGCTTACCGCGCACTTTCCAATCCCCAACACAACCGCGCCACGCAAAGCACAGCCACCCCACTCTCCGCAGCCGCTTTCAAATAGCGCGCTCCGCCCAACACTTCCCGCGCACGTCCCGAAGGCACCGAGACTCGACCTCGCT
>CALVLO010000110.1 GCA_944338265.1 uncultured Clostridia bacterium | reverse complement strand
TGCGCGCCAAGTACAACGGCTGCAAGCTCGTTCTGGGCAGCGCCACGCCCTCGGTGGAGACGTACCGCCGCGCCAAAGAGGGGGAGTTCGAACTCATTGCGCTTCCCGACCGCATCAACGCCCGTCCGCTGCCCGATGTGAAGATCGTGGATATGCGGCGGGAGGTGGGGCGCGGCAATCCATCGCCCTTTTCGCGGGCGCTCACCGAGCGGTTGGAGGCGACCCTGCGCGAGGGGCAGCAAGCCATCCTCTTCCTCAACCGAAGGGGGTTTGCGCAGACGGTTTTGTGCCGCGACTGCGGCTATGTTGCCAAATGCGAGCACTGCGACGTCGCGCTCACCTATCACAGCGAGGAGCATTGCCTCAAATGCCACTACTGCGGCGCGCGGTATCATATGCTCACCGCCTGCCCCGAATGCGGCGGCACGCACGTCTATTACGCGGGTACGGGAACGCAGCGCGTGACGGGGGAGCTGAAAAAACTGTTTCCCGCCGCGCGCATCCTGCGCATGGATAACGATACGACGAGCGGCAAAGAGGGGCACTACCGCATTTTGAAAAAGTTTGCCGCGCGCGAGGCGGATATCCTCGTCGGCACGCAGATGGTGGCAAAGGGGCACGACTTCCCCCTCGTTACCCTCGTGGGCATCCTCGATGCCGATATGAGCCTGCACTTCCCCGATTACAGGAGCAACGAGCGCACCTTTCAGCTCGTGACGCAGGTCGCGGGAAGGAGCGGGCGGGGCGCGGAGAAGGGGGACGTCGTCTTGCAGACGTATGACCCCGAAAATGCCATTTTGCGCTTTGCCGCCGCATACGATTACGAGGGCTTTTACCGCCACGAGATCGCCATCCGCGAGGCGGCGATGTACCCGCCCTTTGCCAAGATCGTCCGCGTGATGGTGACTTCGGAGCGGGATGCCTCCGCCTTGGAGGCGCTGCGCGAGGTGTACGGCAGGCTGCAAAGGCTGTACGACGAACACACGGATGATTTTCTCTTTTTTAACCGCATGCACGCGCCCATCAAGCGCATCCAGGGGAAGTACCGCTATCAGGTGCTCATGCGCCTTGTCAATGCGGCGCTCCTCAAAGAGGTGTACGATGCAATCGCCGATGTGAAGCACAAGGATGCGCTCATCTATGTGGAGGAAAATCCCTCCAACCTGAGTTGAGATACATGTTCGGAAATTTTTGCAACAGGAGGCAGATCGCGTGATCCGCGAGATCGTTCAAGTCGGAGACCCCGTTCTCCGCGAAAAATGTAAGCCCGTTACCCGCTTCGATGGGGAGCTTTATAAGCTCCTCGACGATATGAAGGACACCCTGAAAGCCGCCGAGGGGGCGGGGCTCGCCGCGCCGCAGGTGGGCGTGCCCGTGCGCGCCGTCCACGTCGACGTGGAGGAGGGGTATTTTGAGTTCATCAATCCCGTGATCGTCTCCCAAAAGGGGGAGCAGAGCGGACCGGAGGGATGCCTCTCCGTGCGCGGCAAGGCGGGGATCGTCGTCCGCCCGGAGAAGGTGAAGCTCGTCTTTCAGGATAGGCATGGGGATAAATATTCCATCGTCGCCCGCGGCTTTTTCGCCCGCGCCGTCTGCCATGAGCTCGACCACCTCGACGGCGTGCTGTATACGGACAAGGCGGCGGATATCCACGACGTGGACGAGTAGTTTGGCAAGGATATGCTTCGCAATACATTGTTGTGCTGCGGGAAGCCTCGGTCATTTACGTCTTTGTAAACTCCCTCGGCTTTTCCTCGCACGCCTCGTCTTGCTTGCATCTTCTTGCCAAACGGATGAATTAAGGATATACTTCGCAATACGTTGTTGTGCTGCGGGAAGCCTCGGTCATTTACGTCTTTGTAAACTCCCTCGGCTTTTCCTCGCACGCCTCGTCTTGCTTGCATCTTCTTGCCAAACGGGTGAATAAGGATATGCTTCGCAATACGTTGTTGTGCTGCTTTTCGCGAAAATCTTTCAAGAAATCTTTTCGCGGGCACTGCTGTAATATCCCATTTATGGAGCAAATATGAAACTCATCTTTGCGGGAACGCCCGCGTTTGCCCTTCCTTCTTTGGAGGCGCTGGCAAAACAATTCGAGATCGCCGCCGTGCTCACGCAGCCCGATAAGCCGCAGGGCAGGAAGGGCGTTTTAACGCCTTCGCCCGTCAAGACGGCGGCGCTCGCGCGCGGCATCCCCGTGCTGCAGCCCGTGCGCTTGCGGGAGGAGGTTTCCGCACTCGCCGCATGCGGGGCGGATCTCATGGTCACCTGCGCCTACGGGCAGATCCTGACGCAGGAGGTGCTCGATCTCTTCCCGATGGGTGTGTGGAACGTGCATGCGAGCCTGCTGCCCGCCTACCGCGGCGCGGCGCCCATTGCGCGCGCCATCATGGATGGCGCGGCGGAGACGGGCGTTACCATCATGAAGACGGAGATCGGGCTGGATACGGGCGATATGCTGATGCAAGAGCGCATCCCCATCGCGCAGGAGGATACCTGCGGGACGCTCACGCAAAAACTTGCGGCGCTCGGGGCGAAGCTCATCTGTGAAGCCATCCCGCGCATCGCGCGCGGGGAGATCGCCCTCACCAAACAGAGGGAGGGGAGCGTGTGCAGAAAGGTGGCGCGCACGCAGATCGACTTCACCCGCCCCGCCCGCGAAGTGAGCGCGCTCATCCGCGCCCTTTCGCCCGCGCCGCTCGCCTATGCGGTGTGCGGCGGGCTCATGCTCAACTGCTACCATGCGTGCGAGCTGCCGCTTCCGGAGCCCTCGACCGCGGGCATGGTATGCACCTGTTCGCCCAAGAAGGGGCTCATCGTCGCCTGCGGCGAGGGTGCGGTGCGCATTCCGGAGGTGCAGCCCGCGGGCGGTAAGCGCATGGCGGATACCGCGTTTGCGAGCGGTGGAAAGCTCAAAGAGGGGGACTGTTTTGACAAACCCGTTCTATGATCCCTATCAGGTGCTTTCCAAGGTGTACGGCGCGGGCGCGCGTTTGAAACTTGCGCTCGCCGATACGCCCATCGAAGAATTGCACCGCGCGCGCACCGTCAAAACGGTGTACGGCGTGCTGGAAAACGAGCGCTATCTTGCGCTGTGTTTGCAGTCGGTCGCGTCTAAGAGCCCCAAACAGGCGGTGCGCACCGTCATGAAGATCGCCCTCTATTGGCTCGTCTTTTTGAAAAAGCCCAAGTATATGGTCACGGATACCGCCGTGGACCTTCTGAAAAAGCTCGGCAAGGGCGGAGCGGCGGGGTTTGTGAACGCGGCGCTGCGCGCCTTTTCGGAGGAGGGCGTCCGCATTCCCGCGGGCGACGAGGGGCTCGCCGTCACCACGCCCTATCCGCTGTTTGCGATCAGGAGGCTGCGCGCCGAGTACGGCGACCGCACGGAAGACATCGTGCGCGCAAAGAGCAAGGGGGTCGCCGTCCGCTTCGTGCGCGGGGCGGAGGAATACCTTTCCCGCCCGCATCTGAAAACGCCCTTCGAAGGCGTCTGTCTCTTTGAGCACTTCGCGCGGGACGCCGCCTTCTTTGCGGGGGACTATACCTTCCAATCGGTGGGGAGCGTTGCCGTCTGCGACGTCGTTGCGCCGTGCGATCGTTTGCTCGATGCCTGCGCCGCGCCCGGCGGAAAATCGGTGCTGCTCGCCCAAAAGTGCGCCCGCGTGACGGCTTGCGAGCTGCACGAGCACCGCGTCGCGCTTATCCGCAGCTACTGCGAGCGCATGGGCGCGGACAACGTGACGGCGCTGCAAAAGGACAGCGCGGTCTTTGACCCCGCCTTTGAGGACGCCTTCGACGGCGTGCTGTGCGATGTGCCCTGTTCGGGCTTCGGCACCGTCTGCGAAAATCCCGATCTCCCGCTCAATAAAACGGAGGAGGGGCTTGCGGGGCTTCCCGCCGTGCAGTATGCCATTTTGGAGAACTGCGCCCGCTATGTGGCGGAGGGCGGGGCGCTCTACTATGCCACCTGCACCCTCTTTGCAGAGGAGAACGACGGCGTCGTCGGGGCGTTTCTTGCGGCGCATCCCCAATTTACGGCGGAGCCCGCCGAGAGCCCGCTCCCGCACGAAAAAAAGAAGTACGGCATCCAATTCCTGCCCGATACGGCGTTCGGCGCGGGGTTCTACATTGCCAAAATGAGGCGCGCATGAAGGAGATCTTACAGGATAAGACTGCCGCGGAGCTCGCCGCGCTCGTTGCGGAAGCGGGCGAGAAGCCCTTCCGCGCCAAGCAGCTCATGGAGGGCATCGTGCAGGGCAAGGCGCTCTCCGAGATCCCCGTCTCCGCCGCGCTGCGAGCGTGGCTTGCGGCGCGGTTCGAGGAAGAGCCCGTGCGCATTTTGGAGACGCTCACCGCCAAAGACGGCACGAAGAAGTACCTCTTCGCCTTGGCGGACGGCAATATCGTCGAGGGCGTGCTCATGAAATATAAGTACGGCAACACGCAGTGCGTCTCTACGCAGGTGGGCTGCCGCATGGGGTGCAAATTCTGTGCCTCTACGCTGGGCGGGCTCGTGCGCAACCTCACCGCGGGGGAGATTCTTGCGCAGATCCTCGCCGTCAACCGCGTAGAGGGGGGCGGGGGCAAGCGCCGTGCCGTGACCAACGTCGTGCTCATGGGCAGCGGCGAGCCATTCGATAATTATGCAAACGTCGTGCGGTTTTTGCGCCTGCTCACTGCGCAGGAGGGCTTGGGGATGAGCGCGCGCAATATCTCGCTCTCCACCTGCGGCTTGGTGCCTGCGATGCGCGCCTTTGCGGAGGAGGGGATCCCCCTCAATCTCACCGTTTCGCTGCATGCGGTGACGGACGAGGAGCGCGCCCGCACCATGCCCGTCGCCAATGCCTATCGCATCGACGATATTCTCGACGCCTGCGCCTACTATTTTCAAAAGACGGGGCGGCGGTATATCTTTGAATACAGCCTCATCGCGGGCGAAAACAGCGATCTTGCGCAC
>CALVLO010000109.1 GCA_944338265.1 uncultured Clostridia bacterium | reverse complement strand
TTCCTCTTTACAAAAGGGGCGGAGTATGCTACAATAAGAGGACGGAGGAAGTATGAAAGAGACGAGAACGCACGAATCACAGGAGATGTATCTCGAGACCATCCTGCTTTTGCGCTCGCGTAAGGCAAACGTCCGCTCGGTGGACGTTGTGGAGGAACTCGGCTATGCGAAGTCGAGCGTCTCCCGCGCGGTCAATCTGCTGCAAAAGAGCGGGCTCATCTGCATCGACGAGAACGGCGACATTACGCTGACTGCCGCAGGACAGAAAAAGGCGGAGGACGTCTATGCCAAGCACCGCGTCTTTACCGAGGCGTTCGTCCGTATGGGCGCGCCGCAAAAGGTCGCAGAGGAGGACGCCTGCCGCATCGAGCACGTCGTCTCCGATGAGCTGTTCCAAGTCATCAAACAATATTTTCAGATCGATTAAAAGGGGCGTCCGCGGTGCGGGCGCCCTTGCCGTTTTTATGGGGAGTCAGCCTCTTGTAAGGCGGTCGATCTCTTTGAAAAAGCCGGGGAATGTTTTGTGCGTGCAGGCGGGATCTTCAATCTCGATGCCGCCCGTTTTCAGCCCGATGAGCGTGAACGCCATGGCGACGCGGTGATCGCCGAAGGTCGCCACTTTGCCGCCGAAAATGGGGGCTGGATGGATAAAAACCTCACCCGCGCCCTCTTTTACGGGGACGCCGAGCGCTGTCAGGTTGTGTGTGATGGCGTGGATGCGGTCGCATTCCTGCCCGCGGATGTGCCCGATCCCGTAAATATGCGTGGGCGATTGGGCGAAGGGGGCAAGTGCCGCGAGCGTGAGTGCCTGATCGGAAAAATCGCGCATGTCTGCATCCCATCCCGCAAAAGGATGGGCGGAAGTGCCGTCTGCAAGAATGCCCTCCGGCGAATCGGTAAAGCGGACGCCCTTTTCCTCCAAAAGGCGCAGAAATTTGAGGTCGCCCTGCTGCGTGTCAAAATGGATGCGCGGTACGCGCACGCGCACGGGAAAGAGCAGGGCGAGCGCATAAAAATAGCACGCGCCCGAGAGGTCGTTTTCCACTTCGAAGCGCTTGGGCGGCGTGCGGGAGGGCAGGATGTGTAGCCTGTCGCCCGTTCGTTCCCACTGGGCGCCGAACGCCTCCAAAAGGCGCAGCGTCATTTGGATATAGCTCCCGTGCGTGCGGCTGCCCGTGAGATGGAGCGCCACGGGGCGGGTGCATGCCGCCGCAAGCAGGATGCCGCTCGCGTATTGGGTGGAGCGGTCGGTATCGACGGTGAGTTCTTCCGCGGCGATCCCATCCGAACGCATGCGGAAGGGGAAGTGCCCGCGCTCGCCCATGTAGTCGATGCGGACGCCTGCCTCTTCAAGGACGGTGAGGAGCTCCATGGGGCGCTTTTGCATCTGCGCCGAGCTGGTGAGCGTATAGTTTCCGCCCACGAAGGCGAGGATCGCCGTCAAAAAACGCGCCGCCGTGCCTGCCGAGCCGACGTTGATCGCTGCCGTGCGGTTGGGGAAGCGCCCGCCGCAGCCGCGGACATGGAGCCCCTCGGTGCACGGGCGGATCTCGATGCCGAGCGCGGTGAGACAGCCGAGCAGCGCCTGCGTATCGTCGGCAAACTGCCCGCAGGAGAGCGTCACTTCACCATCCGCGAGCGCCGCAAGCAGGAGTGCCCGATTGAGGATGCTCTTGGAGGCGGGGACTTCGGGCAGGAGGAGTTCGCCCTTTGCAGGCGTAAATTGTGTTACACGGTACGTTTGCATTGCAAAAATTATACCACCCCCGCGGGAGAAAGTCAAGAAATCGCCGTTCTTTGCGTGCGGATGCCGTCATCTCCTTGTAAAATGTGCAAAAATATGGTATAATCAAGCCATGAACGAGGAGAAGATCGCCTATACGCTCATCCGAAGCGCCCGCAAGACGTTTTCGCTCTCCGTGAACGGGGAGGGGGAGGTCGTCGTCCGCGCTCCGCGCGGGGCGGGGAAGGATGCCGTGGATGCGTTTGTGCTGCAGCACGAACGTTGGATCGCAAAGCGGCGCGCCCTGCTTGCGCAGGCAAAGCCCGATCTTTCGGACGGCGCGCTGATCAAACTGTATGGCGTGCCGTATATCATCGCGCGCGGGCACGGGCGCGCCCGTCTGAGCGGCGGGATGCTGTTTTTGCCTGCGGAGGAGCGCGAGGCTGCGCTGACGGCGATCCTTAAAAAGCGTGCCCGCGCATACATGACGGCGCTTGTGCGGGAATATGTTGCAGCATACGGGTTTCGCTGCGCCGCCGTGCGCATCACCTCCGCGCGGGGCAGATGGGGCTCGTGCAACGAGAAGGGGGCGATCTCCTTTTCCTTCCGCACGGCGTTTTTGAGCGAGGCGCAGGCGCGCTATATCGCCGTTCACGAGCTCTGCCACACGCGGCAGCTCGATCACAGCCCTGCCTTTTGGCAGGCAGTGGGGAAGATCATGCCAGACTACGCCGCCGTGCGTGCCTCGCTTCGTGCGGCATCCGTGGTGATGTATTGGCTGTAAAACAAGAAAATTATCATTTTCATAGTATTATGTCAGACGTAATACTTTGTATCGGAGGTAAAATTTGAAGATCGTCGTATATGGGCTCGGCATTATCGGCGCGTCGCTTGCCGCTGCGCTCAAACGGGCGGGGCATACCGTGCTCGGGAAAAACCGCAGCCCCGCGCCCGTCGCCTACGCCATGGAGCACGGCATGATCGATGGTGAGGCGCATTCCTATGAGGGCGCGGACGTCGTCTTTTTGGCGCTGCCGCCCCGCGTGACGCTGCGCGAGCTCGACGAGGGGGACTTTCCCGCGGGGTGCATCGTCTCGGATATCTGCGGCGTGAAAGAGGCGCTTGAGCGCGTCGTCTTTGCAAAGGAACGCGTCTACCGCTATGTCGGCATCCATCCGATGGCGGGGAAGGAGACTTCGGGCATCGCCTCCGCGAGCGCTTCGCTCTTTTGCGGGGCAAATCTCGTGCTCGTGCGCGCGCCCAAAACGGAGAAGTCCGCCTTTGAAACGATCCGCCGCCTCGGCGAGGATGCGGGGTTCGGACGGATGATCGAATGCAGCGCGACAGAGCACGACAGGATGATCGCGCTCACTTCGCAGCTCGCCCATGTGGTGGCGAATGCTTATGTCACAAGCCCGCTCACGGAGCGCTGCGTCGGGTTTACGGGCGGGAGCTTTCAGGATATGACGCGCGTCGCGCCCGTCGATGAAAATGTGTGGACGGAGCTCTATCTCTTCAACCGCACGGCGCTCATCGGGGAGATCGCGCGGCTGCGCGAACGCCTCGGCGCATTTGAGGCGGCGCTCTCGGCGGGCGATGAGGCTGCCCTCAAGGCGCTTCAAGCGGAGGGAAAGGCGTGTTTTGCGCGCTTTTTCAAAAAGAATTGAGCTTTATCTTGTAAAATGCCTCCCATTTCATTTACAAAACTGCTTTTTTGTACTATAATATAGAAAATGGAGCTTTGCGATACGGAGATCGTCACATTTACCGCGGGGCAGCGCTCGCGCTTTTGCGCGCAGGGCACGCTGCTGCGGGAAGGGGACGTCTGCCGCGTGTGCTATGTGCAGGATGGCGATCGGGTTATACTCACCGTGCGGGAGCAGTCGCTCTCGATGGAACGGGAGGGGGTGCTGCGGGCGGATTTTGTGCGGGGCGCGCGGACATCGATGGCATTGCTCGCGGGCGAACGCCGCGGCGAGATCCCCGTCGAGACGGAGCAGGTCGGCATCCGCATGGCGGATGGCGGGCTGCATATGATGCTTCGCTATCGGCTGTGTTTTGCGGAGGCTGAACAGGTCTTCAGGCTGAAGATCGCAGTCAGGATCATATCGGAGGAAGGATGAAAATACGATATTTAGGGCACTCCTGTTTTATGTTGACGGAGAGTACCGGGACGACCATCGTGACCGATCCCTACGGATCGATCGGCTTTGAGATGCCGTCCGTCAAGGCGGATGCCGTTACGGTCAGCCATGCGCATTACGACCATAACAACGTGCGCGCGGTGAAGGGGTCGCCCGCCGTCTTTGAAGAGGAAGGGACCTACGAGATCGGCGGCGTGGACGTGACGGCGATCAAGAGTTACCACGATGACGAAAACGGGGAGCGCCGCGGCGACAACCTCATCTTCAAGTTCCGCATGGATGGCTTGGAGATTTGCCATCTCGGCGATCTGGGGGAGGAGTGTTCCTCCGCGCTCATCGAGACGCTTCTGCCCGTGCACGTTTTGCTCATTCCCGTGGGCGGCAATTATACCATCGATGCGAAGCAGGCAAAGGAATATGTAGATCGCATCATGCCTGCCATCGTCATCCCCATGCATTATAAGACGAAGGGATTGGATATCGACGTCGGCAAAGTGGACGAATTTCTCGATGAATTTGACGGCGACGAGGTGGAGGAGCTCGAAGAGAGCGAGATCGAGCTGTTCCGCGACGATATTTCGGAGGATAGTACGAAGATCATCGTCATGGAGCGTGCAAAGGAATGCAATTAAAGACGACTCGGCAGCGGTATCGGGAGTATCTCGATACCCTTCCTTTATCGACGCTGCGTATCCTCGGCAGGCAGGTGGGGGCAAGCGGGGCGTCCTCCAACAACAAGGATGTGCTTATCGAGGAGATCGTCTCCATCCTGACGGGAGAGGCGCAACCCGTGCCGCGCTCTAACCGCGGCGCTCCGCCCAAGCAGACCTTTCTTGATCCCGCCGTGCGTGCCAGGCTCGAGGATATCAGGATCCAAGGCTTGGATGAGAGCGAGCAGCTGAGAAATATCCTCGAAGTCGCTTCGGGGGGAGACCCGTCGCTCTTCGATCAGCCCGTCTATACGGGTATTTTGGAGATCGTGCAGGGGGGGTACGGGTTTCTCCGTGCCCGCAACTTCCAGCCTTCTTCGACGGGGGAGGACGTCTTTGTTCCCGCTTCCGTCATTCATTCTGACGGGCTGCGGGAGGGCGACTTCATCGCCTG
>CALVLO010000108.1 GCA_944338265.1 uncultured Clostridia bacterium | reverse complement strand
CTCTGCGCGGTATAGCATGACGAGATAGCGCTCTTTGCGTCGTGCATTGGGCGCACAGGGAACGCAAAGAGCGCTATCTCGTCATGCTGTACCGCGCGGAGGGCGAGGGCGAACTTCTGCCCGCCACCGCGGAGGGCGAAAACGTCTGGATGCCCCTCGCGGAATTTTGCGCCGCGGAGGGGAAGTCTCCCGCGATGGACGAGTATCTCTCCTGCTTTCTCGGCGACACGGGCGAACTGTTTGCAGAATACGACGACGGCGGCACGGATACGCTCGTGCGGCAGCAACTTTTTGGAACAAACTCATAAATCGGTACATATCAACAGGCTATGAACTTCGTCAAAGAAATCTTTATCAAGGGCGCAAAGGAAAACAATCTCAAAAATATCGACGTACACATTCCGCGCGATACGCTCACCGTATTCACGGGGCTTTCGGGCAGCGGCAAATCGACGCTCGCGTTCGATACCATCTTCGCCGAAGGACAGCGGCGGTACATGGAGAGTCTCTCCTCGTACGCCCGCCAATTCCTCGGCATGATGGAAAAGCCCGACGTGGAGAGCATCGAGGGGCTTTCCCCCGCGATCTCCATCGACCAGAAAACGACTTCGCACAACCCCCGCTCCACGGTGGGAACGGTCACGGAGATCTACGACTATCTCCGCCTTCTGTACGCGCGCGTCGGCACGCCGCACTGCCCCAACTGCGGCAGGGAGATCAGGCGGCAGACGGTGGACGAGATCGCCGACCGCGTCATGGAGCTGCCCGAGGGGAGCAAGATCATGGTGGAAGCGCCCGTCGTGCGCGGCAGAAAGGGCGAGTACGTCAAGGAGCTTGCCTCCTACCGCAAGAGCGGGTACGTCCGCGTCAAGATCGACGGCAGCGTGTACGACCTCGGGGAAGAGATCAGGCTCGATAAGAATATCAAACACAATATCGGCGTCGTGGTGGACCGTCTCGTCGTGAAAGAGGGCATTTTGAAGCGCCTCACCGAGAGTTTGGAGACCGCGCTCCGCCTTGCGGACGGGCTTGTCGTCATCGACTGCGGCGGCGAGGAGACGCTCTATTCCTCCCGCTATTCCTGCCCCGACTGCAACATCTCGATCGAGGAGATCGAGCCGCGGCTCTTCTCCTTCAACACGCCGTGGGGCGCGTGCCCCGCGTGTACGGGGCTGGGCTTCCAGCAGGCGGTGGACGCCGACCTCATCTGTCCCGACCGCACCAAGACGCTGCGCGAGGGCGCGATCCGCATCAGCGGGTGGAATCTCGATTCCTCCGCCGTCACGCAGATGTATCTCGAAGGGCTTTCCCGCCATTACGGGTTCTCGCTCGACGTTCCCGTCAAGGACCTCCCCCAAGAGGTGTTCGACCTGCTCATGTACGGCAACGACGGCGAGAAGATCGACCTCGACTACCGCACGCGCACCTATCATTCGAGCTATAAGAGCGCGTGGGAGGGGTTCGTCAACAACTTGCAGCGCCGCTACAACCAGACGAGTTCCGTGGGCGTGAAGTGGGATATCGAACGCTATATGCGCACGTCGGACTGCCCCGTCTGCCACGGAAAACGGCTGAAAAAGGAGGCGCTCGCGGTCACGGTGGGGGGCAAAAACATTGCCGAGGTGTGCGAACTGCCCGTAAAGGACCTGCTCGTCTTTCTCGACGGGCTTGCGCTCACGCCCACGCAGCACGCCATTGCCGACGTCATTCTGCGCGAGATCAGAAGCCGTATCAGCTTCCTCGTCAACGTGGGGCTGGACTATCTCACCCTTGCGCGCAGCGCGGCAACGCTCTCGGGCGGCGAGAGCCAGCGTATCCGCCTCGCAACGCAGATCGGTTCCGCGCTCTCGGGCGTTCTGTATATCCTCGACGAGCCGTCCATCGGACTGCACCAGCGCGATAACGACAGGCTGCTCGCCTCCCTCAAAGGTCTGCGCGATCTCGGGAATACGCTCATCGTCGTCGAGCACGACGAAGATACCATGCGGGCGGCGGACTACATTGTGGATATCGGTCCCAAGGCGGGCGTGCACGGCGGCGAGGTCGTCGCGTGCGGCACCGTCGAGGATATCATGAACGAGCCGCGCTCGCTCACGGGGGACTATCTCGCGGGGCGGCGCAAGATCGAAGTGCCCGCCGTGCGCAAGCAGCCGGACGGCAGGTGGCTCACGGTGGAGGGCTGCCGCCAGAACAATCTGAAGGGCATCACCGTCCGCATCCCCGCGGGGCTGATGACGGCGGTCACGGGCGTGAGCGGGTCGGGCAAAAGTTCGCTCGTCAACGAGATCATCCTGCCCATTCTCGCAAACAACCTCAACGGCTCCCGCCTGCCCACGGGCAAGAGCGGCGCCTTTTCGGGCTTGGAGCACTTCGATAAGGTCATCGCCATCGATCAGTCTCCCATCGGCAGAACGCCGCGCTCCAACCCCGCCACCTACACGGGGGTGTTCACCGCCATCCGCGAGCTGTTCGCGGCAACGCCGGATGCCAAGGCGATGGGCTTCAAGTCGGGGCGCTTCTCCTTCAACGTCGCGGGCGGGCGGTGCGAAAACTGCTCGGGCGACGGCATCATGAAGATCGAGATGCACTTCCTGCCCGATGTCTACGTCCCCTGCGAGGTCTGCGGCGGCAAACGCTACAACCGCGAGACGCTCGAAGTCAAGTACAAGGGCAAGTCGATCGCCGACGTGCTGGATATGACGGTGGAGGAGGCGTGCGAGTTCTTCCGCAACCTGCCGTCTATCTATAACAAGCTCTCCACGCTCAACGAGGTGGGGCTGGGCTATATCAAGCTCGGGCAGAGCGCCACAACGCTCTCGGGCGGCGAGGCGCAGCGCGTCAAGCTCGCCACGGAGCTTTCCAAGCGCTCCTCGGGGCGGACGTTCTATATTTTGGATGAGCCCACCACGGGGCTGCACAGCTACGATGTGCAAAAGCTCGTCAATATCCTGCTGCGCCTCAGGGATGGCGGGAATACCGTGCTCGTCATCGAACACAATCTCGATGTCATCAAGGTCGCCGATCATCTCATCGATCTCGGACCCGAGGGCGGCGATGGCGGCGGCACCGTCGTCTGCACGGGCTCGCCCGAAGAAGTCGCCGCCTGCACAACAAGCTACACCGGGCAGTTTTTGAAGAAAATGCTGTAAAAGGGTTCACAGATTTTTCCCGAACTGACGTCGTCGCGGCGGAGCGCACTCTGCGGGCGGTTCGGCTGCGCCGAACGCCGCGCTTAAAACGCTCGCCGCTCCTCTTCGCAAAAAATCTTTCTGTGAAATCTTTTTTGCGAGGACTGTGGTACGATAATGTCGTGAGGGGAAGAGAAACCCAACGTTCGCCTTCGGCTCTGCGCGCGGTTTTCCTCGGCGACGTTTATGGCAACATAATGGCAACGCCGCCTTCACCTTTCCGCGTAAGCTGCGTAAGCAGCAAATTGAGGCGCAAAAGGCATAACGCAGTGACGCCTTTTGCAACAATTAGAGCATATATGCAAATATTCGATGCGGGCGGAGGCGCAGCCTCCTTGCGCGAGTGATTTCAATTTTTTCCTTTATGAGGTCGCTGAGAGGAAATAATATGCAAAGGAAGGATCGGTCATGAGTATCAACCGGATCATGCGGCATCTGGGCGAAGAGCGCTCGGTCATCCGCGAAATTTTTGAATACGGCAATGCGCGCAAAAAGGAGATCGGCGCGGACAAGGTGTTCGATTTCTCGCTCGGGAATCCCAGCGTTGCGCCGCCGCCCGAAGTCAATGCAGAGATCGCCCGCCTCATTGCGGAAATGCCCTCCGTGCAGCTGCACGGCTACACTTCCGCGGCAGGCGCGCCCGAGGTGCGCGCGGCGGTCGCCGACTATCTCAAAACGAAATTCGGGGCACCCATGTCCACGGAGCGGGTGTACATGACGTGCGGCGCGGCGGCGTCGCTCACGATCGCACTCACCGCCATGTCCGAGGCGGGGGATGAGTTCGTCGTCGTCACGCCCTGCTTCCCCGAGTACCGCGTCTTCATCGAACAGGCGGGCGGGAAGGTCGTTACGGCGAAGGCGGCGGCGGATTTTCATCTCGATCTCGCCGCGCTCGAACGGGCAGTCGGCATACATACCAAGGCGGTCATCCTCAATTCTCCCAACAACCCTACGGGCGTCGTGTACGGGAGGGCGGAGCTTAAAGTCCTCGCCGCCCTGCTTCAAAAAAAGAGCGACGAGCGCGGCGCGCCCGTCTACCTCATCGCCGACGAGCCCTACCGCGAGCTCACCTATGGGGCGGAAGTTCCCTTTCTGCCGAACCTTTATCCGCATACCGTGCTGTGCTATTCCTTTTCCAAATCGCTCTCCTTGGCGGGTGAGCGCATCGGCTATATCGCCGTGCCCGATGGCTGCGCGGATGCGGACGGGCTGTTTGCCGCCGTGTGCGGGGCAGGGCGTTCGCTCGGCTATGTGTGCGCGCCCGCGCTTTTCCAGCGCGTCGCGGCAAAATGCCTCGGGAAATCGGGCGACATTGCCGCCTACCGCGAAAACCGCGACCTTTTGTGGAACGCGCTCCGCGCATACGGGTTCGCATGCGTGCCGCCCGAGGGCGCGTTCTACCTCTTTGTCAAATCTCCGGAGCCGTCCGCCAAGGCGTTCTGCGAACGGGCGAAAAAATACGAGCTTCTCCTCGTCCCGTCCGATAGCTTCGGCGTAGAAGGCTATGTGCGCATTTCCTACTGCGTGGCAAAGCCGACCATCGAGCGCAGCCTCCCCGCCTTTGCCCAATTGGCGAAGGAATATGGGCTGATCTGAGAACATTCGAGCGGCGCGGGCTGAATAATCAGCCCGCGCCGCTTATTTTCGATAGTGAATTATACTATTAAGTGCAACAGTGGGAGAGAAAAGAAAGGAGTTCATACAAATCTGTGGTAAAATAGAGTTGCGAAACCAAATTTACACCGAAGGAGATTTGTATGAACTACCGCCATTTTACCATAGAAGAGCGCTGTTGTCTACGAGAA
>CALVLO010000107.1 GCA_944338265.1 uncultured Clostridia bacterium | reverse complement strand
GCCCATCGCGCAACGAGAGAGCCGCGGCAGGGGAGCGCCGCGGCGCCCCTCCCCCCTCGCAGAGAGAGGCAAGGGGGGAGCCCCTCATCCACCGCAAGCGGTCCCCCTTCCCCCGAGGGGGAAGGCGGGGGCAATCCCCCCTTAAACAAGTATTAAGGGGGGTGGGGGGAAGACCTTATCCCCACCCTACCCTCCCCTTGAACAACAAGGGGAGGCGGGAGAAAAGGGGAGGACTCCCTCATCAGTCACCTGCGGTGACAGCTTCCCCCACATGGGGGAAGCCTTGTGCGTTACCTCTATCTGCACGAACTCCCACCGCCGTTGCCGTATTGCGGCAACGGCACCTCCCTCGCAGAGGGAGGCAAGAGTTTTATCCTCCCTGCTGTTGTGTTGGGGGCGGGGAGGTTATTTTGCGATGCGGAGGAGGGCTTCGCGGTAGATGCGCAGCAGAAGTTCTACCCGCTCGATGGAAATGTACTCGTTTGCCTGATGGACGACGGGTTCATCGCCCTCCATTTCGGGTCCGAATGCCACGCCGCGTTCCAAGGCGCGGGCGTAGGTGCCTCCGCCGATGGCGACGGGCTCGGCTTTTTTGCCCGTGCAGCTCTCGTATGCCGCGAGGAGCTCCTGCACGAGCGCGCCGTCCTTCTCCTGCACGAGCGGCGGCTGGTGGTGGAGCGTCTCGTACTTGACGCCCATCTTGGAGAGCTTCTCCGTGACGGCGGAGAGGGGAACGGTGGCGGGGTAGCGGATATCGCACACGACTTGCAGCTCGCCCCTGCGGTACTTGATGAGATCGGGCGAGATGGTGAGGTGCCCCGTCTCGTCGCAGAGTTTTTTCAGCCCGAATTTATCGCGGAAGAGGCAATCCAAGACGCGCTTTACGTCTGCACTCTTTTTCTCGAAATAGACGAGCATGGGGGCGATGGCGTTGGCGCCCTGTTCGGGCGTGGAGGCGTGCGCCGCCTTGCCGCGGGAGATGAGCTTTTTGTTCTTCATCTCGAACCCGAGCGCGCGGGCGCGGAGCACGCTGAGGGTGCGGGGCGTCGCTTCGCAGCGGTCGCACACCATATTGCAGCTCTCGCCGCCTTCGAAGAAGAGGAAGGGCGGCTTTTCCATGGGGAAGTGCATCCGCACATGCAAAATGCCCTTTTCGGCATAGATGACGGGGAAGGAGCCATCCGGCGAGAAGCCCTCGGCGGGCATGGTTGCCGCCTTTTTGTAGTGCTCGATGCACGCCCACCCGTTTTCCTCGTTGCAGCCGACGATGAGCCTGAGTTCCCGCTTGGGGACGAAGCCCTCCTCTTTGAGCGCCTTTAAGGCATACAGGACGCAGAACGCGGGGCCCTTATCGTCCATCGCGCCGCGGCCGAAGATCTTGCCATCTTCGATCTCGCCGCCGAAGGGATCGCGCTTCCAGCCGTTGCCTGCGGGCACCACGTCGAGATGGGCGAGTACGGCGAAGGGCTCGCCGCTGCCGAAGCGCACTTCGCCCGCGTAATTTTCGTAGTTGCGTACCTCGAAGCCGAGCGATGCCGCCGTCTCGAGGAAGTGTTTCAAACAGTCCGCCGCGCCCTTGCCGAAGGGCATATCGCCGAGCGCGGGGGCGAGAGAGGAATCAAATCGGATGCTCTCGGAGATACTTGCTACGGTTTGCTTCAAAAGTTCGGTCATACAGCTTCTCCAAATTTTTCGGCATTCATTGTACCATACCCCGATGGCTTTGTCAAACCTTTCTTACAAACCTTTTTTTGCGCGCGGGGAGGGGGAGGATGGGGGAAAAGTCGCGCCGCGGGCAAAAAACAGGCGCAAAACCCCCTGTTTTTTCATGCAAAAATCATAGAAATATGTTACAATATAGGCATATCGGAGCGAGGGTATGCACGAAGGTCACAGACAGCGCATGATAGAGCGCCTTGCCAAGGCGGACGCATTGCAGGATCACGAGCTGTTGGAGATCCTGCTCTTTAATGCTGTGCCCCGCCGCAATACCAACCCCATCGCGCATGAGCTGCTCGATACCTTCTTTACGCTCGACGGCGTGCTGCACGCAGGGGCGGAGGAGCTGACGGCGGTGCGCGGCGTCGGGCGGGAGACGGCTGCCTACCTTCGCTGCATCGGCTTTGTGTTCGACCGCGCCCGCAGCTGCGGGCAGGCGGAGAAGCCGCGCCCCTTTAACGTACACAACTTTTCCGCCTTCGTCTCCGAGCGCATCGGCGCGCTCCCGTGCGAGGTGGTGGAGCTCTACTGCATCGACGGGAACGAGCGCGTGCATACGGGGATGCGCTTTTCGGCGGGCAGCGTCAACAAGGCTGCCGTCGAGCCCGAGGAGATCGGGCGCTTTCTCGCCATGCACCGCCCGACGGGGCTGGTTGCGGCGCACAATCACCCCAATACCCCCGCGCTTCCCTCCGAGGCGGACGACCGCTTTACCGTGCAGCTGCAGATCTTATGCTCCATCCACAACGTGCGGCTGTATGACCATATCATCATCGGGGAGGGGAGCCCGTACAGTTACTTCCTTGCGGGGAGGATGGAGGAGATCAGGCGGAACTTCCACATCGACCGCCTGCTCGGAGGCAAGCTATGCCTGTGAAACGCACGTCTGAGCGCGACATCTTCGACATGTCCACCATCATTGCCGTCGGCAACGGCGCCATCTTCTTCTTGTTGGTGTTTGTGGGCATTTTGCTTGCGCTCGATAACTGGGATCTGCATATCTTCGGCAGCGTTGCCTCCTGGCAGGTGTGCGTGCCCGTGCTCGTTGCACTGTTTGCGGAGAACGCCGTTAAGATCTGGGCGCTCAAGACCTTCCGCCAAAAGATCGCCTGCTATGTGTTCGATACGCTCTGCCTCGTTGCGCTCACCATCTTTACGGACGGGCAGCTCATCTCTTCGCTGTATATCGTCATCCTCTCGGAATTTTATCTGCGGCAGGAGAAGATGGGCATCAGTACCATCATGGGGGCGGCGAGCCTCGTCATCTTCTTGGTGGCGCGCGCCGTCGCGGGGTTTGTGAGCGGCGTTTCCATCCAGCTGACGGGGCTCATCACGGGCGCGTTCAATGACCTGCTGCTGATGACGATGCACTTTTTGGTGTTTAACTTCGCCATTCAGATCTACCGCAAAAACAAGGAGCTCAAACTCGCGCTCAAGGAATTGCAGACGAACAGCGAGAAGCTCCGCGCCGCATATGAGGAGCTCGGCGAGAGCAACGAAAAGCTGCGCGTCGCTTACGGGCATTTGCAGGAGGTGACGGCGCTTGAGGAGCGGCAGCGCATCGCCAAGGATATCCACGATACGGCGGGGCACTCCATCACGACCATCGTGATGCAGACGGAGGCGGCAAAGCTCGCCATCGACAGCGACCCTGCCGAGGCAAAGCGCCGCATCTCCGCCGCCAACTTGCAGGCGAAGAACGCGCTCGAGGAGCTGCGCGAGAGCGTGCACCTGCTCTCCGGCAATGCGGAGAAGCTCACGCTCAAAGAGTCGCTCCTCGCCATCATCCACGAATCGACGGACGGCACGGGCATCGTCATCCGTGCCGACATCGAAGATCTTGAACTGTGCGACGCCAAGCGGCGGTTTTTGCGCAACACGCTCAAGGAGGGCATCTCCAACGGGCTCCGCCACGGCAATGCCACGGCATTTTACTTTGAACTCAAACAAGACGGGGAGAAGATCTCCTTCCTGCTTTCGGATAACGGCAAGGGCATGAAGCTCACCAAGCTCAAAGAAGGGTTCGGGCTGCGCGGCATGAGCGCGCGCGCCGAGGCGCTCGGCGGGAGCGTCCGCTTTGAGACGGAAGAGGACGAGGGGTTCGAGATCCACATCACGCTGCCGCAGGACGGCATAAGAAATCTGAAATGAGGTGATCACATGGAGCGTAAGATCAGGGTACTTTTGGCGGACGATCAGTCCATTCTTGCGGACGGGATACGGAGCGTGCTCTCTTCCTGCGCCGAGATCGAAGTCGTCGGCATTGCGGCGGACGGCTTTGAGGCGCTCGACTTGCTCGAAAAGAGCAAGCCGGACGTCATTCTGATGGATATCCGCATGCCGAATATGAACGGCGTGATCGCCACGCAAGAGGTCAAGCGCCGCCATCCCGAAGTCAAAGTGCTCATTTTAACGACGTTTGATGACAGCGACTATATCCTCAACGCCATCAACAACGGCGCGAGCGGGTACCTGTTGAAGGATACCTCCTCTGCGGCGCTCATCGACGCCATCAAGAACGCCTATGCGGGCGATACCATTTTGCCCGCCAAGATCGCCCGCCGCATCGCCGACGCGGCGAAGATGGTCTCGACCGACCGCGAGATCAGGCTCAAACGCGCGTTTTCGCTCTCCGACCGCGAGGTGGAGATCGCGCTCATGATCTACGAGGGATTTACCAACAAGCAGATCGCGAGTGCGCTGAAGCTGACGGACGGCACCTCGCGCAACTATATTTCGGCGATCTATGTGAAGCTCGGGGCTTCCTCCCGCGCCGACGCCGTGCTCAAAATGAAGGAAGCGATCAGCTGAGCGGGTGCGCCATGACAACGCGCAGAGAATTTTTGGAGCTGGCGCTCTCGATGGGGGATTGTTACACCGATTCGCCCTTTCACGATGAGAATTGGGTGCTCGTGCGGCACCGCCGCAACCGGAAGGCGTTTGCCTTTACCTTTGAACGGCAGGGGCAGGTGTGGGTGAATTTGAAGCTTCCGCGCGATTGGGGCGCGTTTTTCCGCGAGGTGTACCCCGCGGTGCTGCCCGCCTACCATATGAACAAGGAGCATTGGAGTTCGGTCGTGCTGGATGGGAGCATCCCCGAAGAGGAGATCGTCCGTATGACGGAGATGAGCTTTGAGGCGACGAGATAGAGTTGGCTGCGGCTGCGATGTATGGGAAAAATAAGGAAAAAATAAGATAGTTTATGCCCCCGCCGCTGTCGCGGCGGGGGCATAAATAGATTGGGGTGCCGCCGACTGTGTTGTGGGTTGGCGGGTTTTTAAGGAAAAATGAGGGAATTTATTGGATCGGAAGCGCAC
>CALVLO010000106.1 GCA_944338265.1 uncultured Clostridia bacterium | reverse complement strand
GCAAGCCGGTCGAGATACTCCGCAATGTGCGCGGCGAGCATTCTGCGCTTGGGCGGAACGCCGTGCCCGAACAGCAGTACGTCGTCCGAAAACAGCACGCCGCCCTCCCTTAACAGCCGCTTGCAGTCGGGCAGAAACCGACGGTACTGCACCTTGGCGGCATCGAGAAAGATGAGATCGAACGGACCTGCGAGCCGCGGCAGGTACTCCGCCGCGTCGCCTTCCAGAAAATCGATGCGATCGGATACGCCGAACTGCGCGAAATTTGCCCGCGCGGCAACGGCGCGCGCCGCGTCCCGCTCGATCGCCGTAATGCGCGCTTGGGGACGGGCGAGCGCAAAGGCGATGCTCGTAAGCCCCTTGCCCGCGCCGATCTCCAAGATGCGTTCTGCGCCGATCTCGCCCGCCGTTTTCAGCATGTATGCGAGCGTTTCGTCCGCGCAGGTGGGATCGCGCCCCTCTTTTTCCTGCGCGCGCAACGCCGCAAGTTTTTCATGTTCCATAGCGTATCCTGTAAAAAACGGCAGGCATTGCCCGCCGTCATGTTCGTTTAATCGCTTGTGCGCTTTTTATAGAGAATGATCTCGGGATCGCTTCCGCCGCAGCCGTATCGGCAGACAAGCAGCATACTTTCGTCCGCAACCACGCCGAAACAGCGTTCGCTCCCCGCGACCTCGACCTGATTCCCCCAATAGATTTTTTCGTCCTGCAAGAGTTTCACGCGGGAACCGTTTGCAAGGGGATATTCCAGATTGACGAACGCACCGTGCAGCAGGTTCAGCCCGTCGAGATGCAGTTCGTGGATTCCGAGCGCGTTGAATTCGGCAACGAGCCGCTCACGCGCCGCTGCAAGCGCCTGCGCGCCGCCCTGCCTGACGCATTCCGCCGCCACGCATTGCCCGCCGAACGGATGCCCGCCCGTCGGCAGACAGCCGCCGCAGTCTTTTTCGCCGCACGACGCGCAGCAATCCGTACCGCAATAACACTCCATAAAGATCCTCAACGCAATGTTTTCCGTCTGTTTGCGGGGAGCTCCTCCCACATTGCCGCAAAGAGCGCGTATAAAAACGCCTTGTCCGAGACGTTCTCCACGCGCAGACGCGGTTTCGCCCCCACATGCGGGGATTGGCGAACGGCGTTCGGGAGCAGTTCTTCCGCCGCGGGAACGATGGTCACGTATAAATGCCCGTCCTCGATCGTACCGACCATTTTCTCACGGAAGTAGACGAGCCATTCGCCCATCATGGCGCGGATGCGCACGTCGGCAACGCCCGCAACAAGTTCTTCCGCAACGTTTTTCGGCGTACCCATGTCCGCACTCTCCCGCTTGTTTTACAAAAATACGATTTCAACCCCTCAGGCGCTTTGCTGCGCCCCTCTTGGCGGCACCAATGTTGTGTGCCGCCTGCGGGCACGGAATTGCCGCTGATAAAGGCAATTCCTTAGTTCGCCATGCGCGCACAGCGCACCGCGCTGCTGCGCATTACGCATGGCTCACCCTTACACAGGGGAGCCAATCCACCGCCTCTGCGGGGCACCTATCTCGGCGAGGGAGGCAAGTTACAAAATTACTCGCGCAAGCAGGGTTTCCCTGCGCCAGCGCCCTCAATTTGTCGCTTGCGACTTACGCGGAAGAGTGAGCCGCCGCGTGCTATACTGTTGCCATACAGCGGCGGCGAGAGAAACCGAACGTAGAGCCAAAGGCGAACGTTGGGTTTCTCTTTCCCTCACGACTTTTTCTTTCATCAGTTTGAAAGAAAAAGTGTGAACTACACTTCCTGTACGATCGGCAAGATCATGGGCGACTGTTTTGTCTTTTTGAAGAGATAGGTCTTCATGGCGCGGCGGATGGCGGCGGCGATCTCCGAAGCGCCGCCGTGCGAACCGACGCTCTCGATCGCCTTCTCCACGACCTCTTTAAGTTCGCGCGAAAAATCCTTCTCGCCCGAGACGAACCCGCGGCTTTCGATGGCGGGATCGCCGAGCAGCACCCCGTTCGAGACGCAGACGCTGACGACGAATAACCCCTCGCCCGACATGCGGATGCGGTCCTTCAAAACTTCGCTCGTGCCGTAATCCTCAAAGCCTGCGCCGTCGATGAGACGCGCGCCCGCGGGGAAGTTATCCCCCTGGCGGAGGCTGTCGTCCGTGAGTTCCACACACACGCCGATATCGGGGATAAACGTCTGTGCGGGCTTCATGCCCATCTCCTGCGCGAGCAGAACGTGCCGCTTCAGATGGCGGTACTCGCCGTGCACGGGGATAAAGAACTTGGGCTTTAACAGCGTGTGCATGATCTTGTGCTCTTCCTGGCAGGCGTGCCCCGAGACGTGGATCTTTTCCAGCGATTCGTAGACGACGTTGGCGCCCTTTTTATAGAGATTGTTGATGACGCGGTAGATCATGCGCTCGTTGCCCGGGATGGGGCTCGCCGAGATGATGATGGTATCGTTGGAGCCGATGGTCACCTTATTGAACTCGCCCGCCGCCATGCGGGTGAGCGCGCTCATGGGCTCGCCCTGCGAACCCGTGGAGACGATGACGATCTCGCGGTCGAAAAAGTTCTTCGTCTTTTCCACGTCGACGAGCACGCCCTCGGGAATGGTGATCTCGCCGATCTTTGCCGCCGCCTCGACGACGTTGAACATGCTCCGCCCCGAGAGCGCCACCTTGCGGCGGTACTTGACGGCAATATCCACGATCTGCTGCAAGCGGTGCACGTTGGAGGCGAACGTGGCGATGATGAGCCGCCTGTCCGCATTTTCGGCAAAGAGGTGCTCGAGCGTGGTACCGACGACCTTTTCGCTCATCGTGTAGCCCTGCCGCTCGATATTGGTGGACTCGCCGAGATATAAAAGCACGCCCTTCTTGCCGTATTCGGCGATCTCGGCAAGGTCGATGGGCGCGCCCGCGACGGGCGTGAGATCGATCTTAAAATCGCCGCTGTGGAAGATGATGCCGTAGGGCGTTTCGATGGCGAGCGCCATCGCCCCCGCGATGGAGTGATTGACGTTGACGAAATTGACGGTAAACACGCCCGCCTTCACGCTCTCTTTGGGCTTGACGGTGCGCTCTACGACGTTGTTCAGCCTGTGCTCGCGCAGCTTGTTATCGACGAGCGCGAGCGTCAGTTTGGTGCCGTAGACGGGCGTGGAGGGCTCGAGCTCCTTCATGAGGTACGGCACACCGCCGATATGGTCCTCGTGTCCGTGCGTTAAAAATACGCCGCGGATCTTATGCTTGTTGTTGACGAGGTAGGTGATCTCCGGGAAGACGAGGTCGATGCCCGGCATCTCCTCCGTGGGGAAGATGATGCCCGCATCGATGACGATGATATCGTTCCCGTACTCGATCGCCGTCATGTTCTTGCCGATCTCGCCCACGCCGCCGAAGAAGAGCACCTTGACGGGGCGCTTTTTGCGCTTGCCCTTTTCCCGTGCAGCGGGGGCGGCGGGTTGCGTCCGCGCGGCGCGCTCCGCCTGCGGCTTCTTTGCCGCGCGCTTTGCAGGCGCCCCCTCTGCGGGTGCGGGCTGTGCGGGGAGTTTGGTCCCCTTCCCCTTGGCGCGCGAACGGCGGCGGGGCTTCAATCCTGCCTCCTCCATCGCCGCGGGGGTGCGCGTCTCGCCCATGCTCTTTTTTGCCTGCTGCTCGCGGTTGTATGCCTCGATCCCGTTGAGGATGGCAAGCTCCACCGCGTTGACGTTTTTATCGCTCTTTTTTTCGTTCCTATCGTTTTTCAAACAACACACTCCTTTCTTTTCCGCCCCGCCAAAAACGCGCACCGAAAGAATAACAAGACGAGAGAGCCGATGACTCAGCTCTCTTTGGTACCCTGTCTTGGCGGACGGTATTGTTTAATTTCAGAAATCGAGATCGGACTTCTCGACGATCGCCGTCTTGATGAGCCCTTCCCGGAGGAGCTGCTCCTCGCTGCGGAAGGCGTACTCATCGGCATAGTCGACGGGAACGAAGTCCTCTTCTCTGACCGCCCCGAGATTTTCCATGAGCATTTCGATAAGGCGGATGCCGCGCTTGACGGCGACGCCGCTCTTGATCTTGATCATCATCGGGGTCTTTTCATACATCTTTGTATCGCCCGCGAACTTCTGATGGTAGACGCTCGAGGGGAATTCATCGGGGTTGAGTGCCACATACAGGCACAGCGTCTTGCCGCGGACGCCGATCTTGGCGACGGTATCGCCCGCGTAGGTAAAGCGGTCGTTCGACCAGCTCACCTGCGAACTGACGCGCGCATACGAGAGCAACGCGTTTTTCAAATCGAAGTAGAAATTCTTCACGTCCTCCGTGCTCTCGATGATCTTCGCCTTGAAGCTGCGCTTATAGCGCGTCATGAGCGAGGGATCGACGACGGGTTTGACCGTGACGACGGGCGTGGGCATGGGCATATCTTCCGCGGCGACTTCCTCTGTCTGCGCCGCAGCCGCGGCGTATTCCTCTTCCGCGGGCGCTGCCTGCGCCTCCTCGGCGGGCGTCTCTTCCACGGGCTCTTCTGCGGGTTCTTCCGCAGGTTCTTCCACCGCGGGCTCCTCGGTGGGCGTTTCTGCAAGCGCGACGGGCGCCTCTTCGACGGGCGCCTCCACAGGTTCCTCTGCAAGTTCTGCGGGTGCCTCTTCCACGGGCTCCTCTGCGGGAGACTCTGCAGGCACGGCGCAGGCAACTACCCCGCGCGCTTGCAGCAATTCCGCAACGCGGACGGCGATGCGCTCGCAGTCGATCTCCTCTGCAGCGGCGGAGGCAATCTTCTCGATGCCGTTTTCGTCCACCGTGACGTCGAACTCGTTCTCCATTGCGGCGGCGACGCGCTCGGCAATGAGGTCGTAATCGATGAGGGGAACGGATTCCGCCACGCGGTCTGCAATGGCGTTCTCGTCCACCTGCGGGATGGTCGCAAGGACCGCCGCGGCAACGGCATCCGCATCAGTGGGCGGGATGGCTGCCGCGATCTTATCGACGAGCGCGTCGTAATCGACTTCCGGCATGACGGAAGCGATCTTTTCCGCAAGCACGTCGTAATCGA
>CALVLO010000105.1 GCA_944338265.1 uncultured Clostridia bacterium | reverse complement strand
TCGCCCGTGTCGCCGAGAAAGCAGGAGAGATACTCGTCCATCGCGGGAGACTTCCCCTCCGCGGCGCAAAATTCCGCAAGGGGCATCCAGATATTCTCACCCTCGGCGGTGGCGGGCAGAAGTTCGCCCTCGCCCTCCGCGCGGTACAGCATGACGAGATAGCGCTCCCTGCGTTCCCTGTGCGCCCAATGCACGACGCCGCAGAACTGCAACGCCGAAACGGTCAGCCCCGTCTCTTCCTCCGCCTCCCGCACGGCGGCGCGGGCGAAGCTCTCTCCGCGCTCGACGTGTCCGCCGGGGAAGATCAGCCCGTCCCACTGCCCTTTTTTGCGCTTTTCGACGGCGACGAGGTCCGTTCCTTTCTTCTGCACCATCACCATGACGGTGAGTTCGGTCTGTTCGGTGCGGCTCACAGCGCGTTCCTGCGGGCGATCAGTCCCGCAATGTGGTGTACCGCCATGTCGATCTGCTTCCAATTCGCGCCGCCGTAGCGCACTTCGCGCGCCCGCGAGACGGTCGCCTTCGTCACCGCGAGCACGGCAGCCACGCCGCGGCTCTGCGCGGCGAGACAGTGCTCGATGCGGTCGTCGATGAGCACGTCGATGTGATGCTCCTCGCAGTATTTTCCCTTATCCTGACAGTCGGCGACGAGTTCGTCGTACGGAATGCGCCGCTTTTCCAGCCAGTCGCGGGAAATTTTTTCGGGATTTGCGAACCACGAAGGCAGGCGGGAAGTGAGAATGACGATCTCATGCCCCTCCTCCTTCCAGCGCGCAAGCGCCTCGCGCGCGCCCTTGCGGACGGGCGCGTCGGTGAACGCGGTGATGCCGCCGCCCTCGCGCACGAACTTCAAAACGTCGTCCAGCGTCCAATCGTACACGTCGACAAACGCGTTCGCGTCGGGATCTTTGAGTGTGAACGGAAGCTGATTGCGGCGGATATATTCCCCCGCATAGCGCACGCGTTCGAGAATATTCAAGGTGTCGTCAATGTCTACGGCGATTTTCATATCCGACTACTCTCCTTTTCGATTGTAAAATTGATTCTGCATACCATGCCCGCGGCGGACTTGGCGCATCTGCCGCGCCCGTTGCGGACATGGTAACGCCGAAAGGCAACAAAGTATCGCGCGGGAATTGCCTGCCGTTTGCGACGCAGCCGCGCGCAAGCCCGACAATGGATTGCGCGTTCGCTCCCGTTTGGAAAGCAGTTCCGCGTCAGACAAGGAGCCTGCGCAAACGCCGAAAGGAGTGTACAAAGACGTACATGACTGAGGCGTGCGTAAAGGGGCGACAAAGTATCACGCGGGAATTGCCTGCCGTTTGCGACGCAGCCGCGCGCAAGCCCGACAATGGATTGCGCGTTCGCTCCCGTTTGGAAAGCAGTTCCGCGTCAGACGAGGCGCCTGCGCAAACGCTGACCTCCCCTTTTGCGTTGAAGCCGCGCGCAAGGCGCGGAGGGCGCGGATTTTTCGAAGGGAGTGTACAACGACGTACATGACCGAGGCGTGCGTAAAGGCGACAACGTATTACGCGGGAAATGCTTTTCAAACTATTGGCGGAGTTGTTTGCGTAACTCCGCGATCAGCTCCCTCAACTCGATCGCCTGCTCGAAATCCAGCCGCGCGGAGGCAGCCTTCATAAGCCCTTTGAGTTTTTCGATCTCATCGGGGATATCTGCCTTTTTGATCTCCGCACCCTTCTTTGCCCTGCCCGTGATGGCGAGCGCTTCGGACACTTGTTTGACGATGGTCTTGGGCGTGATATGGTGCGCCTCGTTATAAGCCTGCTGCGCGGCGCGGCGGCGGTTGGTCTCGCCGATGGCGCGCTCCATGCTGCCCGTTATGCTATCCGCATACATGACGACGCGCCCCTCCGCGTTGCGCGCAGCGCGCCCGATGGTCTGCACGAGCGACGTCTCCGAACGCAAAAAGCCCTCTTTATCCGCATCCAAAATGGCGACGAGGCGCACTTCGGGGAGATCGAGCCCCTCGCGCAGCAGGTTGATGCCGCAAAGCACATCGAACTCCCCTGCGCGCAGCCCGTTGACGATATCGATGCGCTCCAGCGTATCTACATCTGAGTGCATGTAGCGCACCCTGACGCCGCTCTCTTTCAGATAGTCTGTAAGGCTCTCTGCCATGCGCTTGGTGAGCGTGGTGACGAGCACGCGCCCGCCCGCGTTCACGACGGTATGCACCTCGGAGAGAAGATCGTCGATCTGCCCTTTCGTGGGTTTCACGGTGACGGGCGGATCCAAAAGCCCCGTGGGGCGGATGAGCTGCTCCACCACCTGCCCCGCCTGTTCGAGCTCGTAGGGCGCGGGCGTTGCCGAGACGCAGATCATCTGCGGTACGCGCGCATCAAACTCCTCGAACGTGAGCGGGCGGTTATCGTAGGCGGACTTCATGCGGAAGCCGTACTCCACCAAGTTCGTCTTGCGCGAGAGATCGCCGTTGTACATGGCGCGGATCTGCGGGATGGTCATGTGGCTCTCGTCGATAAAGACGAGAAAATTTTGGGGGAAGTAATCGAGAAGGGTGAAGGAGGGCTGCCCCGGGGAGCGCCCGTCGAAGTAGCGGGAATAGTTCTCCACGCCCGAGCAGTAGCCGATCTCGCGCAGCATCTCTAAATCGTGCCGCGTGCGCTGGGAGAGGCGCTGCGCCTCTAAGAGCTTACCCGCCGCCTCGAAGGCTTTGACTTCGCCCTCTAAATCCTCCTCGATCATGGCGAGTGCCGCGGCGAGCCGCTCGCTGCCCACGGCGTAGTGGCTGGCGGGAAAGATGACGGCGTGCTTTAGAGAGGAGACTGCCTTGCCCGTGACGACATCGATCTCGGAGAGGGCATCGATCTCGTCGCCGAAAAATTCCACGCGGACGGCAACTTCGGAGTTGGACGCGGGGAAGATCTCCACCACGTCTCCCCGCACGCGGAAGGTGGCGCGCTTGAAATCCATATCGCTGCGGGCGTATTGGATGGCGACGAGGCGGGAAAGGAGCGCATCCCGCTGCAAGCTATCGCCCGGGCGGAGCGAAATGCCGAGGCGGAAAAATTCCTCCGGCGCGCCCAAGCCGTAGATGCAGGAGACGGAGGAGACGACGATGACGTCGTCCCGCTCGCCCAGCGAGCAGGTCGCGGCGTTGCGGAGCTTATCGATCTCGTCGTTCATTGCAAGATCTTTTTCGATATAGGTATCCGTCTGCGGGATATAGCTCTCCGGCTGATAATAATCGTAATAGGAGACGAAGTACTCCACGCGGTTTTCCGGGAAAAAGGCGCGGAACTCCCCCCAAAGCTGCGCCGCGAGCGTCTTGTTGTGCGCGATGACGAGGGTGGGGCGCCCCACGTTTTGGATGACGTTTGCCATTGTAAACGTTTTGCCGCTGCCCGTGACCCCCAACAGCACCTGCGTGCGGACGCCATCCAAAACGCCCTCTGTGAGCTTTTGGATGGCTTGCGGCTGATCGCCCGTGGGCGCAAACGGCGCATGAAGTTTGAAGGGATAGTGCTGCATGGCTTCCTCTCGCCTCCCGCAAATCGATGCGGGAAATACACAAACGGAGCAAACAAAAGTTTGCTCCTCTATGATAGCGCAAACGCAAAAATTTGTCAACCTACGAGAAAATAATTTTCAGCAAAAAGCCCGCGAGCGCAGAAGCCGCGCCGCACAGCGCCGCCACCGCAAGGCGCACGGCGAGCCGCCGCCGCGCAAGGCGTGCCGCGCGGAAATAATCCTCCCCCTTTTTGCTGAGTTCGAGCGCGTAGGTGCGTTCCCCGCCGCGTTCCGTCGCCACAAAATCGATACAGCCGCGCGCCGCAAGGGCGGAGAGCGCCGCCTCGAGCGCATCCTCCGCGGGCGGACGGCGGGGAATGAGCGATGCGATCTCTTTGGGTGAGGCGAGAAAACGCGCCCTGCCCGCCGAAAGCGTTAAAAGGGCGCGCATGACCTCCCGTTCCCTCCGAAGCCCGTTTGCCATATCAGAACAGCAGGGAAACAAGGAGCGCCATGACCGCGCCGAAAAATGCACCCGCGAAGCCGCCCGCAAAGGCTGCGCGCAGCGCGCTGCGGGCGCGGAGACGGGAAGCGCGCGCCTCCTCCGCCGCACGGGCGGCATATTCCCGCCCCGCGGGAAGCGCCCGCAGGCAGTACACCCCGCCCTCCGCATAGCGAAGCCCGATGAGCCGCCGCGCCTCCAAACGGACGAGCGCCGCGGCAATATCCGCGCAGTCGCAGTGCAGGTACTTTGCGAGTTCTGCCTCGTCTGCAATGCGCCAATCATCGCCGCTGCACAGCGCGTTTACCGCCGCGAGCAGTTCGCGCGCATCCTCCTCCAAGCCCCCTCCCTCCTTTGGAGGCAGTATGCCCCGCGGGCGGGGATTTTATCCGAAGAGGAGCAGGAAGGGATTGTAGGCGTACAGCCGCGCCGAGAGCGGCGCGGAGCGGAAGAGCGCTTCTACCTTCTGCATGAAGGCGACGACGGCGCCGAGCGCCCCTTCCGCGGCGCTGCCCACAGAGCCCGCCGCGCCCGCAAGTGCACCGAAGGCGTTCTCCATCCCGCCGTGGGCGAGGAAATAGACGCCGAGATCGAGCGCGAAGGCAAAGGCAAAGAAGATTGCCCCGAACACGAGGGCGAGCAGCGCGCCGTCGATGGCGCGGAGCACATCGGGCGTGCGGAGCTTTTTCATGAGCAGGTTGATGAGCGCCGAAAGAACGAGGATGACGATGAGCAGCACGACAAAGATGATGCCCGCCATGATCGCCTTCCCCACGACGGAGGCGTAGGCGCCGAGCGAAGGGAGGCGCGCCGCAAACGAGGCTGCCCACCCCGCGAATACGGACGCCTGCACCGTGAGCACGACGGAGAGCACCGCCGCGCCGAAGCAGAGCAGGATGGTGAGGATCGCCCAAAGGGAGCGCAGCAGCCCCACGCGGTAGCCGCAGCGCACCGCCAACAGGCAGGCGGAGACGGTGAGCAGATCGAGCGCGTGCCCCGAGAGCACGTTCTGCCAGACCGCGCTCTCGTACAGCGCGCTAAGATCGGCGATCTGCACCCCGAACAGCGGGAGCGCGACGAACACGGG
>CALVLO010000104.1 GCA_944338265.1 uncultured Clostridia bacterium | reverse complement strand
AACGCCGCCTTCGGGCACGAAATTGCCCCTGATATGGCAATTTCTCAGTTCGGGCGTACGCAGAAGCCCCACAGGGGCTGTCTGCATAACGTACGCCCTCACCGCCCAAAGTACTTGGCTTAACAGCCCGGGAGGATAGGTAGTTGCCACCTTTCAAAACACGGAGACGGATCTCGAAAACGAGGTCCGTTTCTTTTTATTTGCTCTTGATTTTTATTCTCTCGTATAGTACAATAGAAGAAAAAAGGCAGTCAGATATGATACGCTATTCCGAGGACAAACAAATCGAGAAAGCGCAGTTGGAGGAGCTCTTCCTCTCCGTCGGGTGGAAGTCCGGCAAAGTGCCCGACCGTCTGCAAAGGGCGATCCGCGGGTTTGATACCGTGATCTCGGCGTGGGAGGATGGGCGGCTCGTCGGGCTGATCGCCGCGATGGACGACGGCGAAATGACGGCATATGTGCACTATTTGCTCGTGCATCCCGGCGTTCAGAGCCGCGGGATAGGCGGCGCGCTGTTGGAGCGCCTCAAAGCCGTATACGCTGATTATCTGAAAATCGCGCTTATCGGCGAGTATCCCGCCGCAAAATTTTATGCGGCACACGGGTTTACGACGGAAGCGCACGCGAGCCCGATGTACTTTTATCCCGATCAGAAGGAGAGGTGAACGCCATGCAAAAGAGAGAGTTTCCGCTTTTGGAGTACGACGGTGCAGAGGAAGCCGTCTTTTCCCCCAACGATTTCGACCTTCCCGCCGTCTGCCCCGAAAAGTGTGTGATCGCCTTTTCGTATGATGAAGTCGAGATCGTGGCAAGGCGCTTTCACGGAGTAAAGGTGGACAGCATGGATACCTGCACCGCCAAGCTTCCGCTCTATGTGCTCGACGTCGACGGCGAAAAAATCGGGTTGGTGTGTGGATTTCTCGGTTCGGCGGGCGCTGCGGCGCAGCTCGATGAGCTCATCTACCAGGGCGGGCGCAAGTTCATCGTGTGCGGCGCGGCGGGTTCGCTTGCGGATGCGCCGCTCGGGGCGATCGTCCTGCCCAATGCCGCCGTGCGCGACGAGGGGGCGAGCTTTCACTATCTGCCGCCCTCCCGCGAGGTCGCGGCGGATGCGGAGGTGCTCTGCGCCGTGGAAAAGACGCTGACGGCGCGCGGCGTGCCCTACACCGTTGGCAAGACATGGACGACGGACGGGCTGTACCGCGAGACGGCGGAAAAGGTCGCGCTCCGCCGTGGGGAGGGGTGCATCGTCGTGGAGATGGAGGCAGCCGCGCTCATGGCGGTTGCACGCTTCCGCGGCGCAAAGCTCGGATATCTGCTGTATTGCGGGGACGATATGTCCGGCGCGGAGTACGATCACCGCGGCTTTTTCGAGGCGGAGGCGCTTCGTGTGCAGCTTGCGGAGCTCGCCGTTGCGTGCTGTAAAAACTTATAAAAAACCGCCGCGCCCGTTTTGCTCGGGCGCGGCGGTGTGATCGTTGAAAGCTTTTAGTCTTTTTGCTGATGGGCGGCGATCTTTTCGGCGATCCGCACGAAGGCGCGGGCATCCTCTTCGCCGATGACCTCGGCGAGCTCGCGGGCGAGCGAGAGGGAGTGCGCGTGCACTTCGAGGTATTTTTGCAAATTTTCGGGCACGACGCGCACAAAGGTGGTGCGCTTATCCTTTCCTTCGGAGCGCAGCAAAAAGCCTTTGGCGACGAGGGCATCGATGGTGCGGTTGACGAGCGATTTGAGCATGCGCGTCTCGGCGACAAGTTCCTTAAAGGAGACGAGCCCGTCGCCGTTTTCGCGGTAGCGGTTGTACGCGACGAGCATGACGATGGCTTCGTTGTACACCATGCCCTGCGTGATGCGCGTATTTTTGAGGATGCCCGTCAGGCGGACCCATGCGGTGATGAGCTGTTCTTCGAGACTTTGCGCTTCCATGCCATTCATTCCGTGAACATTTTTCTTGATTATACACCCGCCTGCAAAAAATGTCAACAAAATGCCGCGGCGCGCGGCATTGCAATTTTCAAAGATTTATGCTACAATGGGGAAAACGGCTGCCGCATCCGCTGCGCATTTGTGGGGCGACGCTTGATGCAAAGGAGGGGCGGGGCATGCAGCTTCCTTCCGATGGCGCCATGCTCGCGAGCTTTCTCAACACGAAGCTGCGCGACGGCTATCGCTCGCTTGAAGCGCTCTGCGACGATCTCGAACTCGATTTGGAGGCGCTCTTGGCGCGGCTTGCGGCGCTCGGGCTCGTCTATGACGCGGCGCATAATTGCGTTCGCTGATTTATCCACATTTCCACATTCCACATGTTGATAACTGTGGAAAGGTGTGAAAATTGTCGAAAAACGGAGGAAAACAGGATGCCTGTATGGGCTTGGGCGGTCGTTGGCACGCTCTTGGCGCTTTTGGCGCTCTTTCTGATGCAAATGCTCGCCGTCGGCGCGGTCTTTGCGGCGCTCTACGGCAGGGTGGAGCACCGCTTTTCCCGCCGTGCGCTCTTTGACGATCTGCCCGAATATCGGGTAACGCGCGAGAAGATCGCCTACGGGCGCGGGAAGTACACGGCGGTGTATCTGCTCGGCGAGGGGAATAAGGGGCTCGTCGTCATTGCGCACGGCATCCGTGACCGCGGCGAGGGGTACTTTACCGAGGCGCGCGGCTTTCTCTCGCGCGGGTTTCGCGTGCTGCTATACGATGCCGTGGGGAGCGGCGCCTCTTCGGGGCGTTCGCAGCGCGGGCTGCCGCAGTCTGCCTACGAGCTCGACCGCGTGCTCTGCCATGTGGAGAAAGACGCGCGCTTTGCGCAGCTCCCCGTCTATTTGTACGGGCACAGCTGGGGCGGGTACGCCGTGTGCGCCGTGTTTGCCCTCCGCGCGCATCCGCGCGTGAAGGCGGTGTGTTCGCTCTCTGGCTTCAACGCCCCGTGCAAGATGCTCTTCGATGGCTTGGCGGCGGGCTCCCGCCCGCTTGCCGTGCTCCTCTATCCCGCCATTTGCGCCGTGCAGTTCCTGCGCTACGGCAGGGGGATGCGCCGCACGGCGGAGGAGGGCATCCGCGCCGCCGAGGATACGCGCTTTCTCATCCTGCATGCGGAAGAGGACGAGCTGATCGCCAAAGAGGGCGCGTCCGTCTATGCCCTTCGCGAAAAGCTTGCCTGCGCGCGGGTGCAGTTTGCGCTGCGGCAGGGGCGCGGGCACCTCAATGCGTCCCTCTCGCCTGCCGCCGCCGCGTTGGATGCGGCGCAGGATGCACGGCTCCGCGCCCTCGCGGGAAGGGGCGGATGGAAACTTTCGAAGGAACAGGAGGCGGCGTTCTATGCGCCCATCGACCGCGCCGCCCGCATTGCGCTCGGCGAGCCCGACGGGGCGTTCTTTACGCAGATCGCGGCATTTTATGAGGGAGAACTATGTCCGAATACGATTTGATGAAACTCTTTTCGCAGTTCGAAGGGGAGGTCGGCGCGTGCGATTTCACGCCCGAAGAGCTGATGGAACTTCTCGCGCAGAACAATGGAAAGCCCATGACGATGGCGGAGTGGAAGCGCGCCTACTTTGAAAAGTACGACGACGTGAAGGATAAGAGCCTGAAAAAACAGGATTGGTGAGGGGCATGTACGAGTATCTCATTTTTGACGCCGACCATACCATCCTCGATTTCGATGCCGATGAGCGCCGCGCCTTCCGCGCGGCGTTTGCGGCGGCGGGTATCCGCCCTACGGCGGACATGGTAGAGGCGTGCTGGCAGTTTTCCGCTCAAAATTGGGCGGCGCTCGGGCTTTTGGAGATGCACCTGCCCGAGATCCAAGCCCGCTATCATCAATTATACTATACCCATGTCCGCGAGATCATGCAATTTGCCGATGATACGTTCGGGCTCGGCGCGGGGCGGGCGCGGGCGGAGCACGTCTTTACCGAGGCGCTCTCCGCGGCGGCGCATCCCGTGGAGGATGCCCCACAGGTGCTTGCAGCGCTGCATGCCCGCTACAAGCTGTGCGTTGCGACCAACGGGCTGAGCGCCATGCAGACGGGGCGGCTTGCGTCTTTTGGCGGGCTGTTTGACCGCGTGTTTATCTCGGAGGAGGTGGGCGCCGTCAAGCCGACGGCTGCCTTTTTCGGGCATATGCTTTCAGCGCTCGGTACGGCGCCTGCGCGCTGCCTGATGGTGGGGGATTCGCTCGGCTCGGACATTGCGGGCGCGAACGGTGCAGGCATGGACTGTATTTGGTTCAACCGCCGCGGCGAGCCGCTCCCCGCAGGCTGCCGCGTGAAGGCGGTCATCTCCCACCTCAATGAGCTGCTCGCGCTTTTGTAAGAATATGTAAGCGGCGGTGCCGTGGAGGGGCTAAGGGGGTTGCATTGTTCCGTTTCCGCTTGCCTCCCCTTGTTGTTCAAGGGGAGGGTAGGGAGGGGATAAGGTGTTTTATTGCATTTATTCCATCCCTACTTAATGCGGCTACGCCGCTCTAAAAATAAGGTAGTTCATGCCCCGCCGCTATCGCGGCGGGGCATGAACGGATAAAAATCCCCCCAGCCGCCGAGCGCATCGCGCTCGGCGGCTTCCCCCCTTAAAGCCTTTGGCGTTAAGGGGGGGCTACTTCTCATCCCCCCCGTCCTACGGACATCCCCCCTTAAAGCCTTCGGCGTTAAGGGGAGCGCATGGGGCGCCCCTTGTGCTCACGCCACTTTCCGCTTGCCCCCCTTAAAACAAAGTGTTAAGGGGGGCGGGTTGGGCGCCGCCTTACTTCGGTGCGGCTTGCCGCACCTCGCGTTAAGGGGGGGCTTCACAGCCCACCCTTGGCGCCCTCTTTGAGGGGTGAGCGGCGTGTTATGCGCATCAGCGCAGTGCGCTGTGCGCGCGTCGCGAACTAAGAAATCGCTATTTCAGTTGCGATTTTGTGCCCGCAGGCGGCACTCTACCTTGATGCCGCCAAGACACCGTCACGAAGTGACTGAGGGAGTTTTCCAACCCTCTAACACACCGCCGCTGCACGAGCAGCGCTTTACTCACTCCCACCGTCTGCGCGGCAAAGCCGCGCAGGACCTTTCTCAGAAAGGGAGGCAAGGGAAACTTTGCTGCCGCACAGTCTTTTTGCCTCCCCTTGTTG
>CALVLO010000103.1 GCA_944338265.1 uncultured Clostridia bacterium | reverse complement strand
TCTACTATTATATCGGATTTTCCGAAAAATTGCAAGAAAATGTTCCCACAAATTTCTTTTGCAGAAAAACCGCTTCGTCCTATTCAGCGTCGGCAACAAACCCCGTCGGAAGCCGCAAACTCCACCGTCCGCGTCGCAACGGCGGCTGTGAATGCGGCGTCGTGCTCGACGAACAGCAGGCTGGCTCCGGACGAGTGGACCGCCTTCTCGATCTGTTCGCGCGAGGCGATGTCCAGATAGTTGAGCGGCTCGTCCCAGACGTAGAGATGGGCGCGTTCGCACAGGCTGCGCGCCAACGCCGCTTTCTTCTTCTGCCCCTCGCTCATCTCCCGCATATCGCGCGAAAAATCGCGCTGCGAAAAGCCGAATTTGGCGAGAATGGCTTTGAAATACGCCTCGTCGATGCCGTGATCCGCGGCGTAGTCCGCCAAAGTCCCCTCGTACAGGGCGATTTGCGGCACATACGAGATTTTCAGCCGAGGCGAGAGGTCGATGGTCCCGCAGGCGGATACCTCTCCCGCGAGAACTTTCAAAAAGGTGCTCTTCCCCGTACCGTTTCCGCCGGTCAGTGCGACGCGCTCGCCGCCGTTCATAGAAAAATCAAACTGCCGCAAAGCGCAGGTTTCTCCGTAGCTGACGGAGAGGTCGGAAACGCTGAAAAGCCGCTCTCGAAAGAATGGCTCGGGGAACAGGCGCAGCGTTTCGATCTCTTCGTAGCCTTTGAGCAGCTCCGCGATGCCCTCTTCCGCGCGTATCGTCCTGTCGCGCACGGCGACCGCCCGCTTCATGACCCGCGCCGCATTTGCGCCAATAAAGCCGCGGTCGGGGCGAAGTCCCGAATTTCGTGCGCCGAATTTTTCCCCCTCCGCCGCATTCGACCACTCCGCAATGCGCCGCGCCGCGTCTTGCAGGCGCGCCCGCTCCTTTTCGAGCTTCTCCTTTTTCACGCTGTCCGCGCGCTCCCGTTTCTCGCGCTCCTCTTTCCATACGTCGTAATTGCCGCGCGTGACGGTTGCCCCCGTCCTTTCAAAACAAAGGATATGATCGCAGCAGCCGTCCAATACGGTGCGGTCGTGCGATACGAGGAAGAACCCGCGCTTTGCGGCGAGATAGCGCGCAAGCGCCGCCCTGCCCGCGGCGTCCAGATGGTCGGTCGGCTCGTCGAGGAGCGGAAATCCTTCAGACGCAAACAGGACGGCGAGCTGTAATTTCGTGCGTTCGCCGCCCGAAAGCGTCGCGATCGGGCGGAACAGGCTCTCTTCGGAAAGTCCCAGCAAACGCGCCTCCCGCAGGACCTTCCACTGCGAAGAAGTATCGAGATAGACTGCGGAAAAGTCATACCCGCACGCGGTTTCATCGGGAATGGGGAGCGGGAAACGGAGAAAAGAGCGTTCCGCGGAAATGCGCCCCTCGCCCGCGATTTCACCTGTGAGGAGCTTGAAAAAGGTGCTCTTCCCCATGCCGTTCCTGCCGATGATCCCGAGTTTCCAATCGGTATCGAGATGAAGGGTAAGATCCTCAAATACGGGCGCAAGCCCGCTCGGGTAGGTATATGTGATATGATCGAGTTGAATATAAGACACTGCATTGCCTCCGTAAAAAAATTCCGCGAGAAAATCCCGCGGAAACGCAGAGGCGCACCGCCGTCGATCTCTCGCAAGGCGCACAAATCCTGCCCGTCCGAATACGGTACGGGAAAAACCGTGCAGAAAACACTTGCCGAAAGATCAAAGACGCAATGGAGCTCCCTCCTGAATAGATTTTATTTCAGCCGTTCGGGGATGACGTCGTTGCGGACGAGATCCTCGTAGGTCTGCGGTTTTACGATGTATTCCGCCTTGCCGTCCTTGACGAGCACGGCGGCGGGAATAAAGTTGCGGTTATAATTGGACGCCATCGAATAGTTGTAGGCGCCCGTCGAGAGGACGGCGATAAGATCGCCGATTTTCGCCTTCGGGAGGGAGAACTGTGTGCCGATAAGGTCGCCGCTCTCGCAGCACTTCCCCGCAATGGCGACGACTTCCGTCGGCGTCTCTGCGGCACGGTTTGCGAGCACCGCCGTATATTTGCTCTGATAGAGCGCATAGCGCGGGTTATCGAACATGCCGCCGTCAACGGCGAGATACTTGCGGATGCCGGGGATCTCTTTGATCGCGCCGACGGTGTAGAGCGTGATCCCCGCCTCGCCCACAATGGAGCGCCCTGGCTCAAGATTGATGAAGGGAAGCGGAAGTCCGAGTTCTTTGCAGCCCTCTTTGACGGCGCTAATGAGCGCCGTAAGGTAGCCGCGGTAATCCTCTACGCCGAGCTTTGCGTCTTCATCGGTATACCAAATGCCGAAGCCGCCCCCCATATTGAGGACGGACGCCTCAAACCCGAGCGTGCGCTTGACTTCCGCCATGAAGGCGAGCGCCTTTTGTACGGCGAGCACGAAGGAGTGCTTTTCAAAGATCTGCGAGCCGATATGGCAGTGGAAGCCCTGCAAGCGAAGATGCTTCTTTTGAAGCACATATTTTGCAAATGCAGCGGCAGCGCCGTCCGCCACGGAGAATCCGAATTTGGAGTCGGGCGTCGCCGTCTGCACATAGGCGTGCGTGTGCGCCTCCACACCGGGATTGATGCGGATGAGCACGTTTTGCACCATGCCGCGTTTGGAAGCCTCTTCCTCCAACAGATCTGCTTCCGAATAGGCATCCAAGACGATGGTGCCGACGCCGCAGTCGAGCGCGTAGCCGATCTCCCGCGGGAGCTTGTTGTTGCCGTGCATCGTGATCTTTTCCGCGGGGAAGCCCGCCTGCATCGCCGTATAGAGCTCCCCGCCCGAAACGACATCCGCGCCAATGCCCTCCTGCTTTGCGATGGCGTACATTGCCTCGCAGCAGAACGCCTTGGAGGCATATAAAACAAGCCCGTGCCCGCCGTATTCCGCATTGATCGTATCCTGATAGACGCGCATCATGCGGCGGATATACGCCTCGTCAAAGACGTAGAGCGGCGTCCCGAATTGGCGTGCGAGCTCGGTGCAGTCCATCCCGCCGATTTCGAGGTGACCTTTTTGGTTTATCCTGAGTGTATCTCTTGTGTTCATGCGAAGAGTATACCACATTATATTGCCGATGGTCAATAAAAAAGTGACATAGCATCGTGGAAATATAATGCTATGTCACACATATTACTATGCTAAATTGTCAATTCCAAGCTTTCGCGCCCTCTGCGTAGGCATCCCGCCAGGTGAAGCGCGCCGCATCCTCGGCGGCAAGCAGTCGGGTGCGCGCCGTTTCGACCCCGTCGCGGTAGAGAACGGCTTCCCCGACGCTTTGCCCGCGCAAGATCGGTGCGACTGCCTCTTCGAACGTATAGCCGACGGTGTAATTTTCCGCTGTGCCCCTTCTGCGCACATAGGCGAGCGTCTCTTCGGGAAGAACTGCGATCTCTTTCGCCTTGCTGCCGCGCACCGCAAGCGGCGCTTCGAGCGGGATCCCTGCTTGGAGCAGCGTACAGCTTTCAAAGCCGTCGAAGGCGTAGTCGAAGAGCGATCGGACGGCGGTAAAGCGCGCATCCGAACTCTCCGCCCCGATGGCGACGGAGATAACGCGCATCTCCCCCTTTTTGGCGGTCGCTGCAAGGCAGAAGCCCGCCTCGTTGGTAAATCCCGTCTTGCCGCCGTCACAGCCGTCATAACTGCGGATGAGCTTGTTGGTATTGGTCATCTGCGTCGTCCTGCCGTCGGGATGTTGAAAGTCCTCTAAACGGATGCGGCAGTATTCATGGTATTTTTCCTGCCCGATGAGCGCGCGCAGCATGATCGCAACGTCCTTTGCGCAGGAATACTGCGGCTCCTTCGGGAGCCCCGTACAATTTGCAAACAGCGTATGCTCCGCGCCGAGTTCCTTTGCGCGGACGTTCATCTGTTCACAGAATGCCCCTTCGCTGCCTGCGACCCGTTCCGCAATTGCCACGCAGGCATCGTTTGCCGAGCAGATCGCAATGCTTTTCAAGAGTTCTTCTGCCTTATAACTCAGTCCCGCGTCAAGATATACTTGCGAGCCGCCCATTCCTGCGGCGCGTTCGGAGACGGCGATCTCCTCGTTCAAAGAAAGTTCGCCGCGCTCCTCCGCCTCAAAGGCGAGCAGCAGCGTCATGATCTTGCACATGCTCGCGATGGGCAAATGCGCCGTTTCGTTCTTTGCGAACATCGCCATTCCGCTTCGTTCATCCATCAGATATGCAGCCTTGCAGGCGGGTGCGGGCGCCTCCTGCGCGGCTGCCGTCCGCATCGTCTGCCATCCCCCCACCGTCAGCGCCGCTGCCGCAAAGCCTGCGGCAAGGGCGGTACAAATCAATCGCTTCATGCAAGCAGTATGCACGCTTTGGGAAAAAATACGCGGGATGGCGGGATTTTTTCACGCAATGTGCCCGATGGGATGAAAGAGCGCCAGGAGCAAGATCGCCTCTGCAAGGCATACGGCGGCGATTAGGATGCAGAGGAGGATGACGTCGCCGACGAGGCTGCGCACCGCCGTGCGACAAAAGCGGAACTGCCGCGCGCGAGAAAAGGAGAGCGCCGTTCCCAAGAGAAGCAGCCCGTCGATGCAGAGATGCACGGGCAAATAGAGCGCAAACACGACGAGTGCGCCCGTCATGCGGTATACGGTGAAGAAGACGGCGAGATTGCCCCCGAGTGTGCAGGCGCGGAAGAGCATGACGACGACGGGGAGCGGGAGCGCCGCTGCATGCAGCCCGCCGAGCAGAACGAGCGCGGCAAGCAGCGCGTGCCCCGCCGTGCGTTCGAAAAAGATGACGATGACGCTTCTGTCCGAAAAGCAGACGCGCGTTAAATAGCGCTCGCACATGCGCAGCGCATAGCCGTATCCTGCCGAAGTGCAGCAAAATACCGCGCCGAGCACGGTAAAGACGAGAAAACCCGCCGCAAGCGAGATCGGCAGCCAGCGCCGCCTCACCGCCCGCGACAGCATTTCCCGTACAGCAAAAAACGGGTCCATATCCTATCCTATGAACCCGAATGCCGCACACATTCTAATTGCCGAGCATTTTTTCGATTCCTATGCCGTATCCACGCGTCGGATCGTTCAAAAAGACGTGAGTAAATGTCAATAAGGTATAAGCCTTTTTCTAAAAATTTTTTCGATTTACGGGCAAATTACCCACAATTTT